>NZ_JBEXWT010000016.1:0-132538 GCF_040629945.1 Kitasatospora sp. NPDC005856
AGCCAGGCCTTGTCGACCTTGCGGCCGGCGATGTCCATCGGGAGGGTGATGTTCTCCAGGGCGGTCAGCGTGGGGAGCAGGTTGAAGGCCTGGAAGATGAACCCGATGTGGTCCCGGCGCAGCTGGGTGAGCTGCTTGTCCTTGAGCCCGACGAGTTCGGTGTCGCCGATGGTGGAGGAGCCGGAGGTGACGGTGTCGAGGCCGGCCATGCAGTGCATGAGGGTGGACTTGCCGGAGCCGGAGGGGCCCATGATGGCGGTGAACTCGCCCTGGGGGAAGACCACGCTGACGTTGTCGAGGGCGACGACGCGGGTCTCCCCCTCCCCGTAGACCTTGTTCAGGCTGGTGGCTCGGGCGGCCGCCAGGCCGGTGTGGACGGCGGTTGCGGGGAAGGTCACGGGGACTCCTGGAACGGGTTAACGGAATGTCCGACTCCGTTCCATCATCCCAAGCTGTTCGAACGCGATGCGTATGCCGCGCGGAGGGTCGGCCCCCGACCACCCGGCGGGGTGGCGGGGGCGATCTCCTCCTCAGGTATGACCCGGTCCCTGAGGGGGCGGGCTCGGCGCGGCTATTCGACCGCCACCCCGAAGGCCGCCGCCAGCCCGGCCAGGCCGTTCGTCACCGCCCGCCCGGACGGGCCGAACTCCCAACCGCCCGCGACCCGGCGGAACGCCCCGAGGAGCATCGCGCTGTCCGGCACCCCGCCGGTCGGCCCGGCCCAGGCCTGCGGACCGCCCGCGCCCGGCCCGTACGCGGCGGCCAGCGCCAGCCCGTGCACGTAGCCGAGCGGCAGCGCCGGGTGCTCCTCCTCCTCGGTGGACACGGCGACCACCACCTCGTCGACGGCGGCCGGCAGCCGGTGCAGCTCCAGCGCCAGCCGGGCCGCCCGGGTCGGCTCGCCCGGCACCGAATGGGTCGGATGCAGCCGGACGGCGCCGTCCGGGTCCTGCGGGCTGTTGAAGAACACGAAGTGCTCGTCGCTCAGCACCCGGCCGCCGGCGCACAGGAAGGCGGTGACGTCCAGCTCCACCGCGTCCCCGCCGGCCGTCCGGCTCTGCCAGCTCACCGTGAGGGCGGTCTCGCCCGGCGTCCCGGGGCCGCCGTTCGCGGTGGTGGCTCCGGCGTCGGTGGCGGTGCCCGCGGCGGTGCCGGTGGCGGTGCCGTCGCCGAGCCGGCCGCGCAGGCCCTGCTCGGCGAGCAGGACGACCAGCTCCGGACCGCTCACCAGGGTCAGCGGCTTGCCCTCGATGTAGCTGTACGAGCCGCGGCCGAAGCCCGCGGTGGTGACCAGGATGCCCTTGTTCGCACCGTGGTGGCGGACGGTGGACTCCAGATCGCGCACCGCCGTCGGCGGGACGGTCTTCTTGTAGCGCTTCGCCTGGATCACGATCTTGCCGCCGGTCACCGGGTCCAGGTCCACGGCCACCACGTCCACCCCGACGTCACCGCTGCGGGCCGTGGTCATCACCTCGAAGCCGCGCAGCCGGAACAGCTCGGCGATCAGGTCCTCGAAGTCCAGCGGGTCCATCTCGAACAGGTCCGGCTCGTCCTCGCCGCCGTGCCCGGCCAGGCTCCCGCCGACGCTCTGCGGCCGCCGGTCCGGGCGCACCTCGTCCAGCCGCTCCGGGCGCGCCGACAGCCGACCGCCCAGGCCCTGGAAGCACTCCACCGGCGCCACCCGGTCCAGCGCCAGACCCGCGAAGCCGGCCCGCGTCGCGGTCAGGGTGGAGACGAAGCGCTCGGCCTCCCGGCCGGTCGCCGGGTCGATGCCGAGGACGAAACCGTTCAGCACCACCGAGTCCAGCAGCCCGTCCCGGTCCGCGCGGAACAGCTCCGCCGCCACCCGCAGCGCCGACTGCGCCAGCACCTCCCGGTAGAGCGCCTTGCGCTCCGTCGCCGGGCGGGCCACCTCGGCCTCGCGGTCGTCCACCTTCACGTACCGCACCCGGGCGGCGGCCGGCACCACGTCCGGCCCCGGCAGCTCCCAGTCCACCACCAGCTGGCGGCTCCCGGCGTCGAACGCCGCCACCAGCCGGTGCGGGAACCCCTCCGGCCAGGCCGCCGAGGCGTACAGGCCCGCCGTGAAGTACTCCTGCACCGCCTCCGGCTCACCCGCCCGCAGCCGGCGCAGCAACTCCTCGGTCCGCGCGGCCAGTTCCTCCTGCTGCCGACGGGACTGCTCGACCCAGGCCAGGTACTCCCCGTGGTAGGAGGCCAGCCGCTGCTGCCGGTCGGCCTCCTGGGCCTGCGCGGCGTACCAGTCCTGCTCGAAGCGGGCCCGGGCCTGCGCCAGGTACTGCTCGTACTGCCGCCGCACACCCGGATTGCGGGCCTGGACCGGGTCCGGCGGCGGCACGAAGTACCGGGACGAGGACTGGTCCGGCATCGGCACCGGCTCGCCCAACGGACCGGGATCGAACGGCGGCACCGCCCGCGGCGCCAGCAGGGCCTGCGGACCGAAGGCCGGCGCGGCCAGGCCGGCGGCCAGCAGCCCCCTCAACTCCTCAACCCGGGCGTCCAGTTCGGCCGTCCGCCGGGCCACCTCCGCCTCCCGCGACTGTTGGTGGGCCCGCTGCGCCTCACGCTCGTCACGGGCCGCCGCCCGCTGCGCCTCGCGCTGCTCCCGCTCCCGGCGGCGCAGCTCCGCCTCCTCGGCGCGCCACCGGACCTCCTCCCGGCGCTGCTGCTGCCGCTGCGCCTCCGCCCAGATCGCCAGCACCCCGCTGCTCCGCCGCCCCGACACCGTCCGTCCACCTCATTCGCCTCGCGCCGACCCTCGGGCCCCCGCGGCAGCGCCTCCCGGCTCCGCCGCCGACCGCGCCCGCCACAATAGAGCGTGAACACCCCGCCGGGCCAAGTGCCGGTGACCTGCGGACCCTTCCGGCGGGGCGACGGCCTCGGAGGGCCTGGCGGCCGGGGCGGCGCAAAGCCGACGCGGGCCCGTCCGGCGGGGTTTCGCCGGACGGGCCCGCGGGTCTGTCGTGCGGGTCTGTCGCAGGGTCAGGAGGCGACCGCGTCGGCTTTCTGGATGGTCGCGCCGAGGTCGCACCAGGTGGTCGAGGTGCCGCCGGACTCGGCGCGGGTGCCGTAGTGGGTGTAGTTGCCGTAGCCCGGCTTGTAGCAGACGATCCGGCCGGTGAAGGCCGAGCCGACGCAGCGGATCGAGGCGCCGGCGTGGCCGCCGCTGCCGGTGAAGTAGGACGGCGCGTTGCAGCTCAGGGCGGTCGTGGTGGCCGAAGCCGGCGCGGCGGCCAGGACCAGGCCCGAGGCGGCGAGGGCGAGAGAGCCGGTGGCGGCGGCGGCACGCTGGAGGATGCGCATGGTTGTTCCCTTCCGGAGCGGAGCGTTCGTGAGGGAGGCACTGATGAGGACGCTAACGGCCCGACTTGACGCGGTCACGTCGACTCGATGGCCCGTTGAGCGTGACTCCACCGGACGTCCGGTATCCGGCCCCGGGCCTGGGCGAACGCCTTCCGGGGAGCGGCCCGTGCTGTCGGTGGTGCCGGGTAGGGTCGTCTGCTACCGACGGTAAGGAGAACCGTGACGATCCCCTCGCAGCAGCAGCAGCCGCAGCACCCCCGGCCGCAGGCGCGCCCCGCCGGCTGGATCTCCACCGGCCTGAGCTGGCGGGACGGCCGCGCCGTGCTCGGGGCCGTGCGCGGTGCCCAGGTGCACGAGCGCGCCGTGGAGCCGGGGGCGGAGGTCGGCTGGCTGCTGGGCGGCCCGCGCCGCTGCGTCGGGGCCTGGCTGGTCGGGGCGACGGAGCGCACGGCCTGCCCGCACCACGCGGTGATCGACCCGGCGGGCGGTGCGACGCAGTGCCCGGCGTGCCAGAGCGTGGACCGCGGCCTCGCCCTCGCCCGGGACCAGATCCTCGACGACGGCCGCACCTATCTGCTCTACCTCGCCTGGTTCGGCGAGGGCCTGCTCAAGGTCGGCCTGACCGCCGAGCAGCGCGGCGACAGCCGGCTGCTCGAACAGGGCGCGCTGGCCTACGCGTTCACCGCCCGCGGCGCCCTGCCGGCGGTCCGGCGCGCCGAACTCACCGTCGCCGCCTCGGGTCTGGCCCGCGAGCGGTACAAGTCCCGGCTCAAGACCGAGCAGTGGTGGTCGCACGGCGACGCCCCCTACCGCCGAACGGTGCTCGCCGAGGCCCGCGTCCAGGCGCACCGGCTGCTGGACGGCCATGCCGTGGGGCTGCTCGCCGACCGCCCGGTGGTCGACCACGTCGAGCGCTACGGACTGGCCGACGGCGCCCCGCAGGCGTACCGGGAGATCGCCGGGCTGGCCGACGGCGCGGTCCTCGCGGGCCGGCTCCGGCCGCCGGTGGGCCGGCACCTCTTCCTGGACCAGGCGGACGGCTCGGGCCCCCTGCTGATGGACACCCGGTTGCTCACCGGCTGGACGCTCAGCCCGGTCACCGGCCGTGGCTCCGACGGTCTGACCCTGCACGAGCGACTGCGCCCGCCGGAGCCGGACACCCAGGAGGCACTGTTCTGAGGGCTTCCGTGGAACTGCCCCGACCAGCGTGGTTGCGTAATAAAACCGCAAGGACCTAACCTCGGCCTTGCGGTTTTAATTTGCTACCACTTTGGAGCGAGCCCACGCCATGATCGCCGCCCACGAGACCTTCGACGGCACCTTCCCGTACCGACCGCACTTCAGCACGGCCCCCGGCTTCCCCATGCACTACCTGGACGAGGGTGCCGGACCGGTGGTGCTCTGCCTGCACGGTGAACCCACCTGGGGCTACCTCTTCCGCGACCTGGTCCGCCGCCTGGCCCCGACCCACCGGGTGGTCGTCCCCGACCACATGGGCTTCGGCAAGAGCGCCACCCCGGCGGAGCGGACCTATCGACTGCAGGACCACGTGGACAACCTGGAGGCGCTGGTCCTGGACCTCGGCCTGCGCGAACTCACCCTGGTCCTGCACGACTTCGGCGGGCCGGTCGGCATGGGCCTGGCCGCCCGCCGCCCGGAGCTGATCGCCCGGGTGGTGAGCGTCAACGGGCCCACGCCGTTCGGTCAGCCCGGTCTCGGCGCGGCGCTCGCCGCCAACGCGGCCGAGTCCCCGTGGTTCGGCTGGATCGCCCGGGCGCACGCCGACGGCAGTCTGGGTGCCGTTCTCGGCGAGCTCGGCTACACCATCCTCAGCACCCTGAAGCTCAACGGCTTCCAGAACAACGCCCTGATCACCGACACCTGGCTGGCCGCCTACGGTGCGGCCTTCCCCTCCCGTGCGGAGGCCGCAGGCGCGATCGGCTGGGCGGAGGGCTTCGCGACCGGGGCCCACGCCTTCGAGACCCCGGGCGCCGAGGCCCGCGCGGTGCTCGCCGCCCTGCCCGCCCTCGCCCTGTGGGGTACGGCCGACCGCACGCTCGCCGCCCACCACTTCCTGCCCCTGTTCGCCGAGGCCTTCCCCCACGGCCGGATCGTCGAACTGCCCGGCGTCGGCCACTACAGCCCCGAGGACGCCCCCGACGCCGTCGCCGACCTGGTGGAACGCTTCCTCGCCGAGACGAGCGGAGCGGCGTAGTTTGCCGCCCCGCCCCGCCCCGCCCAGCCTTGTCGGGCCCTGTCCGGCGGCCGATCGCTCAGCCGCTGAGCAGGGCGAGGAGCTGGTTCGCCAGCCCCAGCGCGGGCGCGGCGGCCTCGCCGAGGCTCTGGGCCACACCGGCCAGCACGAGCAGGGTGTTGCGCCGGCTCCTCGGCTCCTCGGCGGCGGGGCTGGTCAGCACCGGCAGGGCCTCTTCGAGGCTCTGCCGGTCCGCCTCCCGGAGCCGGCCGTCCCGGGCCAGCTCGGTGACCACCGCGGCGAGCCGGGCGAACAGTACGACGACCTCCGGCGGCAGGGCCTGGTCGGCGCCCGGGCCGGTGTTGTGCTGGATGCCGATGTTCCCGCTGCCGCCGTGGATGGTGACCCGGTCGCCGTACTGGACGTTCGGACGCTCGTCCCGGTCGTCGTTCACTTGCTGACCCCCGTGTTCCCCTGGCCGCCGTAGATGTTGACGCTGTCGCCGAACTGGTACTGCCGCAGGTCGACGCTGATGCTCTGGACGATCTGCTGGAACTCGGCCTGCGGGTTCTCGATCGCGCGGGTGATGGCGGCCTGCAGCTCGAACGCGGGCTGCGGGATGTGCCAGGCCAGCACCGCGGTCGGCGGGCCCGCCGTGTCCACGGTCAGTACGTGCAGGTCGGGTCGGCGCAGCACCGGCCACGTGAAGATCAGGAAGTAGACCGCCACGGTCATCACCGCGCCGATGACCGGGCCGGCCCCGGAGCCCGAGGACGAGCCGCCGTCGTACAGGCTCGACGAGCTGCGGGTGGCCTGTGAGAACGCGAAGGCGACCACGATGACGGCCAGGGTGAAGGCGAGCAGTCGTAGGAGCGCGCGGCGTCGGCCGGGCACGATCAGGGTGGTGCCGACCCGGGCGACGTTGGCCAGCGGGTACGCCGCCTGCCCGACCCAGAGGATCCGGTTGGTGACCGCGACCCGGATGGTGGCCGAGCCGCCGGCGGAGGCGTCGGTGAAGGCCGGCGGCGGGGCACCGGGCGGTGCCGGAGCGACCGGGGGCGGTGTCGGCGGCCCGCCGGGTGGTGGCGGAACGTACGGGACACGGCCGGTCCGGCCGGAGTCGGTGGGATGGGTGGGATCGGTCGGCTGCATGGGTGCTCCCCCGAGGCTGCGGAACGCGCGACGACCAATGAACCAGCGCACCAGCCCTGACACAAGTCATTTGCTCCACAACATGCTTGGGTTCACGTCAGTTCTCGGAGCAAACCACCCTGTGGGGTGACGGTGGGTCAGCTCAGCTTGCCTCGGACCCCGCCCGGACCCGACCTGGCCCGGCGGGACAGCGGTGGCCGGGACGGGCGGACGTTGCCCCGCGTCTGGGTGGCGGCGGCCGCCTCGGCGGCCTCCGCGGCGCGCCCGGCCAGTGCGGCCCGGGCGGCGGCCAGGGCGACGCGGGCGAGCAGCGGGTCCTCCGGGACGCCGGCCGCGCGCTTGGCGCTCTGGCAGGCGGTGCACCAGACCGGCGAGGCGGGCCCGTCCGGGTACACCATCTCCTCGGGCGGCAGGTAGTGCCCACCGCACTCGACGCACTCGAAGACGAACCTCATCCGACGATCACCGTCCCGGATCCGTGGCACCGACCGCAGGGCGACCAGAAGGTGTGGACGCTGGGCACCATGCTTCCTTCCTCGTCCAGTTCGACCGTTGCCTCGGTCTTCTGGGTCCCCCCGGACCCGCCGCATCCGGCACAGGACTGAACCTCGGGCATATGCCGTCCTTCCGCTGCGGAGCACCACCGTAGCGCGATTCTCCGTCGGGCAGCACCGCCCGCCGGGATCCACCACCCGTACGGGGAGCACGAACCGCGGCCGCACGCCCCGCAACGGTTGTCGGCCCCCCGCCCGAGCACCGGAGCGAGGGGCCGACCGTCGTGGGGGAGTCGTCAGCCGCGGGCGGCCCGCAGGAACTCCCGGTTCATCGCCGCGATGCTGGGCAGCGGGATGCCCTTGGGGCAGGCGGTGGCGCACTCACCGGTGTTGGTGCAGCCGCCGAAGCCCTCGGCGTCCATGGCCGAGACCATGTTCCGCACCCGGGCGGCCCGTTCCGGCGCGCCCTGCGGCAGCACGTTGAGGTGCACCACCTTGGCGGAGGTGAAGAGCATCGCCGAGCCGTTCGGGCAGGCCGCCACGCAGGCGCCGCAGCCGATGCACTCGGCGTGCTCGAAGGCGGTGTCGGCGACCTCCTTGGGGACGGGCGTGGCGTGCGCCTCGGGGGCGCTGCCGGTGGGGGCGGTGATGTAGCCGCCGGAGCCGATGATCCGGTCGAAGGCCGAGCGGTCCACCACCAGGTCCTTGACCACCGGGAACGCCGCCGCCCGCCAGGGTTCGACGTCGATGGTGTCGCCGTCCCGGAAGTGCCGCATGTGCAGCTGGCAGGTGGTGGTGCGCTCGGGGCCGTGCGCCTGACCGTTGATGACCATGCCACAGGCGCCGCAGATGCCCTCGCGGCAGTCGTGGTCGAAGGCGACCGGCTGGTCGCCGCGGGTGATCAGCTCCTCGTTGAGGGTGTCCAGCATCTCCAGGAAGGACATGTCCGGGCTGATCCCGCCGACCTGGTAGGTGGTCATCGAGCCGGGTGCGTCCGGGCCCGCCTGGCGCCAGATGCGCAGGGTGAGGTTCATGCGTAGCTCCGCTGGGTGGGGTGGACGTACTCGAAGTCGAGTTCCTCGCGGTGGAGGACGGGGGCCGCGCCGGTGCCGGTGAACTCCCAGGCGGCGGCGTAGGAGAAGTCCTCGTCGCGGCGGGCGGCCTCGCCGTCGGGCGTCTGGCTCTCGGTGCGGAAGTGGCCGCCGCAGGACTCGGCGCGGTGCAGCGCGTCCAGGCACATCAGCTCGGCCAGTTCGAAGTAGTCGACCAGCCGGTTGGCCTTCTCCAGCGACTGGTTGAGCTCCTGCCCGGTGCCGGGCACCTTGATCCGGCGCCAGAACTCCTCGCGCAGGTGCGGGATCCGCTCCAGGGCCCGGCGCAGTCCGGCCTCGTCGCGGGCCATACCGCACTCGTCCCACAGGAGTTCGCCGAGTTCGCGGTGGAAGGAGTCCGGGGTGCGGTCGCCGTCCACCGCGAGGATCAGGTTGAGCCGGTCCTCGACCTCGGCCTCGGTCTCGGCGAGCACCGGGTGGTCGGCGGGCACCGCCGGCAGCGGGTGGCGGGCCAGGTAGTCGTTGATGGTCGGCGGCAGCACGAAGTAGCCGTCGGCCAGGCCCTGCATCAGGGCGCTGGCGCCGAGCCGGTTGGCGCCGTGGTCGGAGAAGTTGGCCTCCCCGATGGCGAACAGGCCCGGGACGGTGGTCTGCAGGTCGTAGTCGACCCAGAGCCCGCCCATCGTGTAGTGGATCGCCGGGTAGATCCGCATCGGCACCCGGTACGGGTCCTCGGCGGTGATCCGCTCGTACATCTCGAAGAGGTTGCCGTACCTGGCCTCGACGGCGGCCCGGCCCAACCGGCGGATCGCGTCGGCGAAGTCCAGGTAGACGCCCTGGCCGCCGGGGCCCACGCCGCGGCCCTCGTCGCAGACGTTCTTGGCGGCCCGGGAGGCGATGTCGCGCGGCACCAGGTTGCCGAAGGAGGGGTAGATCCGCTCCAGGTAGTAGTCCCGCTCCTCCTCCGGGATCTGCCCGGGCGGCCGGTCGTCGCCCTTCGCCCTGGGCACCCAGATCCGGCCGTCGTTGCGCAGCGACTCGCTCATCAGGGTGAGCTTGGACTGGTGGTCGCCGGAGCGCGGGATGCAGGTCGGGTGGATCTGGGTGAAGCACGGGTTGGCGAAGTACGCGCCGCGCCGGTGCGCCCGCCAGATCGCGGTGGCGTTGGAGTTCTTGGCGTTGGTGGAGAGGTAGAAGACGTTGCCGTAGCCGCCGCTGGCCAGCACCACGGCGTCCGCGGTGTGGCTGCGGATCTCACCGGTGACGAGGTCGCGGGCGACGATGCCGCGGGCCCGGCCGTCGACCACCAGCAGGTCGAGCATCTCGGTGCGCGGGTGCAGCTCCACGTTCCCGGCCGCGATCTGCCGGGAGAGCGCCTGGTAGGCGCCGAGCAGCAGCTGCTGGCCGGTCTGGCCGCGGGCGTAGAAGGTCCGGGAGACCTGGACGCCACCGAAGGAGCGGGTGTCCAGCAGGCCGCCGTACTCGCGGGCGAAGGGCACGCCCTGGGCCACGCACTGGTCGATGATCTCCACCGAGACCTGGGCCAGCCGGTGCACGTTGGACTCGCGGGCGCGGAAGTCGCCGCCCTTGACGGTGTCGTAGAACAGCCGGCGGATCGAGTCGCCGTCGTTGCGGTAGTTCTTGGCCGCGTTGATGCCGCCCTGGGCGGCGATCGAGTGGGCCCGCCTGGGGGAGTCCTGGAAGCAGAACTGGACGACGTGGTAGCCCTGTTCGGCCAGGGTGGCGCCGGCCGCGCCGCCGGCCAGGCCGGTGCCGACCACGATCACGGTGTGCTTGCGCCGGTTGGCCGGGTTGACCAGCTTGGCGTCGAACCGCCGCTGGTCCCAGCGCTGTCCGATCGGCCCGGAAGGGGCCTTGGCGTCGGCGACCGGCTCGCCGAGGGTGTAGTCGACGTACGGGCTGCTCACTTCACCACTCCGGTCATCACGGCCACGGGGACGGACAGGAAACCGGCCGTCAGCACCAGGGCCAGGCCGTTCGCGATCAGCTTGAGCGCCCGGTCGCGGCGGGCGTTGTTGGCTCCGAGGGTCTGCGCGGCGCTCCAGAACCCGTGCCGGATGTGCAGGCCGACGGCCAGCATCGCGACGACGTAGAACACGTCGACGTACCAGCGGCCGAAGGAGGCCACGATGTTCTGGTACGGGTGGTCGGGCTCGGCGGCCGGGTTCACGGTCAGCGTGGTGAGGTCCAGGATGTGCCAGACGACGAACAGCGCCAGGATCACCCCGCCCCAGCGCATGGTCCTCGTCGCGTAGCTCGCGCGGCGGCGCCGGTGCACGTACCTGCTCGGGCGGGCCGCGAGGTCGCGGCGGCTGAGCTGGTAGGCGGAGACGCCGTGCAGCACCACGGCGGCCAGCAGGCCGGCCCGGGCGATCCACAGGAACCACGCGTGGCCCAGGAAGGGCTGCCCGATGGTGCGCAGCCAGGCCGCGTAGCCGTTGATGTCGTCCGGGCCGAAGAACACCTTGAGGTTCCCCAGCATGTGCGCGACCAGGTACAGCAGCATGGCCAGCCCGGTGACGGCCATGACCGCCTTCTTGCCGACGGTCGACCGCCACAGGGTCGCCAGGGTGGACGGATGCCGGGCCGTCCGAGTCGCGGTTGTCATGGCTGCAACGGTAGGGACGGTGCCGTGGGTACGTCCAAGACATGATGCGGCTCGCCACGATAGGCACCGACTATCGACGCGGCCTATCCTGGCCCTGTGCAGCTCCAGCAACTCCGCTACTTCCTGGCCGTCGCCGAGACCCGGCACTTCACCCGGGCCGCCGAGGCGGCACACGTCGCCCAGCCGTCGCTCTCGCAGCAGATCCGGTCGCTGGAACGGGAGTTGGGCGCTGAACTGTTCCACCGCACCCGGGGCAACATCGCACTGACCGACGCCGGGGACGCCCTGCTGCCACTGGCCCGGCGCATCCTCGCGGACACCGAGAGCGCCCGGCTGGCCGTCCAGGAGACCGTCCAGCTGCGCCGCGGCCGGGTCCGCCTCGGAGCGCCGCCGAGCCTGTGCACCAGCCTGGTGCCCGACGTGCTCCGGGTCTTCCGGGACCGCTACCCGGGGGTGACGCTGGTGGTCCGCGAGGGCGGCTCGCGCGACCTGGTCGGCTGGCTGGCGGCGGGGGAACTGGACCTCGCGCTGACCATCACCCGGCCGAGCGGGGAACCGGAGCCCGCGCTGGCGGTCACCGAGCTGCTGCACGAGGAGCTGGTGCTGGTCGCCGCCGAGCGGCGGGCCCGGCGCAAGATCCGGGTGACGGAGCTGAAGGACCGGCCGCTGGTGATGTTCCGGGAGGGCTACGACGTCCGCGAGGCGACCCTGGCGGCCTGCCGCGCGGCCGGGTTCGAGCCGGAGTTCGCGGTGGAGGGCGGCGAGATGGACGCGGTGCTGGGCTTCGTCCGGGCCGGGATCGGTCCCGCCGTCGTCCCGGGCATGGTGGCCGCCCGCTCCGGCCTCGCGGTCACCGCCTTCGCCGCGCCCGGCCTCGGCCGCACCATCGCCGTCGCCCACGGCCACGAGGTCCCCCTCACCCGCGCCGCCGAGGCCCTCCGCGACACCCTCCTCGCCCACCTGCGCGACGCCGCCCGCGCCGGCGAACTCCCCCCGGGCACCCGGCTGTTGCTGCCGTGACGCCGCCCCGATCGCCTCGGTCGGCCCGCTGACGGCTCCGGCTGTCAAGGGTGCGGCCGTCACGGGTGCGGCGAAGCGCGCGAGATCGCGCCGCCTGACCAGTCGTGGAGCACCCCGCCGTACGGACCGTCAGTCGACCGCCGGAGGCGGCTGTCCCGGCGGCACGCCGACTCGCGGGCGGCCGGGTTGACCCGAACCGGTCAGTGTGTGACATATTATTCCCCGGCGGATGAATTCGGACTAATCATCCTGAACCCGCCCGGAGGGCAACCCCTCACCCTCCCGTACCCTCGAGCACTTCCAGGAGCCCGACCTTGAGCGACCGCATACCATCCGTCACGAACGCGGTGCGGCCGATACCCGGAGCCCGGGCCCGGCGCATGCCCGGTCGTGCCGTCCTCGGGGCCCTCGCCACCACGACGCTCGTGCTCGCGGCGTCCGTGCCGCTCGCCGTGCAGGCCGCCGCGGCACCCTCGGCGAAGGCCGGCCAGAGCGGCGCCCAGCGGCCGATCGGCCCGGCCCCGACGGTGGACCTGCTGGCGCACGGCAACCTCACCATGGCGTCCAACTCGGTGCTGACCTGCGACGACAGCGACGGCTCGGTCTGCAACGACACCGAGGGCACCAACAACAACCGCACCAAGTACGTGAAGACCGACCCGAACGCGCCCGGCAACAACGCCTCCTCCGCGCAGCTGGCGATCCCGGCCGGGGCCCAGGTGCTGTCGGCCCGTCTGTACTGGCAGTTCAACCCGACCAACACCAGCAACGCGGGCGGCACCTCAGGGGACATCAACACCGGCAACACGGTGTCCTGGAAGGTCCCGGGCGGCTCCTCCTACGAGCAGCTCACCGCCGACACCTACGACTGGTTCGACCAGCAGGTCGGCGGCACCCCGCCGGAGCCGCTGCTCGCCGGGGCGGGCGTGAAGGACGTCACCGCCCAGGTGAAGGCCGCAGGCCCCGGCAACTACACCGTCGCGAACATCCAGGCGTGCGCCGGACGTTCCTCCGCGCAGAACCACGGCGGCAACAACGTGGGCTGCTGGGGCGGCTGGTCGCTGGTGGTGGCCTACGAGAACCAGGCGGAGCCGCTGCGCTACCTCCAGGTCTGGGACGGCTTCCAACTGCTGCGCCACCCCGACAACCTGGCGACGCTCACCCTCTCCGGCATCCACACGCCCGCCACGGCCCCGCGGGCCACCATGGGGGTCACCGTCGGCGACGGCGACGCGCCGATCCAGGGCGACCAGCTGCTGGTCGGTTCCTCGACCGACAACCTGACGCTGCTGTCGATGCCCGGCCCCGCCGGCGTCGCCACCGACAACGCCTTCACCGGCCGGATCGACCACGTCGCGGCGAACGGGACGGGCACCAACATCACGACCCGCGACCCCGCGCCGGTCAACAACTACGGCTACGACGCCCGGATGATCGACGTCACCGGCAAGATCCCCGCCGGCAGCACCCAGGCCGTGCTCCAGATCAACGGCGCGGGCGACGCACTGCACCCGCAGGCGGCCTGGCTCGCCGTCGACGCCCTCGAACCGGATCTGCAGATCACCAAGGCCAACAAGCCCGCCGGCTCCACCACGAACAACCCGCCCGGCACCGTCGACCCCGGCGCCGAGATCACCTACACCTTCACCGTCGCCAACCGGCACAAGGACGGCAGCACCGCCGACCTCGACACCGCCACCGGCGTCACCCTGACCGACGTACTGCCCGCCGGCACCAGCTACGTCGACGGCTCCGGCCCCGGCTGCACCGCCGCCGGACGCAACGTCACCTGCACCGCCACCGACCTCGCGCCGGGCGCCGAGACCACCGTCTCCTTCCGTGCCAAGGTCGACGCCGGCCTCGCACCGGGCACCAAGCTCGACAACACCTCCTCGCTCGCCTACCGCGGCACCCAGACCGGCCGCGAGCAGCAGCGCACCAGCAACACCGTGCGCAACACCGTCGCCGAGCACGCCGGCTACCGGGTCGCCAAGACCGCCGACAGGGCCCAGGCCCTGCCCGGTGACACCGTGACCTACCAGGTGGACGTCACCAACACCGGGAACACGCCGATCACCGCACTGAACGTCACCGACGACCTGAGCGCCGTCCTCGACGACGCCACGTACAACGGCGACGCCAAGGCCACCCTCGGCAAGGTGTCCTACACCCAGCCCGTGCTCACCTGGACCGGCGACCTGCCCGTCGGCGGCACCGCCCGGATCACGTACACCGCGAAGGTGACCGACCCGGCCACCGGGGACCACACCCTGCGCAACACCGTGGTCGCCGACCGGCCCGGCGGCAACTGCCCGCCCGGCTCGACAGCGGGGGAGTGCACGGCCACCGTGACGGTGACCACCTCCTCGCCCTCCCCGACGGCCTCTCCGACCACGTCGCCCTCCGGTGCGCCGACGTCCTCGCCCTCGTCGAACCCGACCGACGGCAACAGCGCCGCCCCCGCGCCCACCGGCAAGCCGGAGCAGCCGGGCGGTAGCGGCGGCCTCGCCGCGACGGGCACCCAGGTCGCGCTGATCGGCGGCATCGGCGCCGCCGTCCTCCTCGGCGGTGCGGCCCTCGTCCTCGCCTCCCGCCGCCGGCAGCACCGGCACTGACACCCCGTCCCGACCCTGATCCGAGGGCGGCCGCCGAACCCCTCGGCGGCCGCCCTCGCGACGCGTCCGGCAGCCCCGCCGACCATCCCGGTACGTCGGCGTCGTTCTCCTCGCCCCGGGTGCGCACCTGCGCACCCGGCGTTCGGCGGAGGGTGCGGCGCCTACCGGGCGGCGGGCTTCCGGGCCGCCGTACGGTAGAAGTTGAGCGAGACCGGGCCCTAGCACCGGGCATCCCGCCGAAGCAACAGACTGCCGAGCGTGGTGCGCCGGTGCAGGACCGCCTTGCCGGCACGCGAAGAGGAGATCAGGCCGGCGCCTCGAAGCGCCGCGGTGTGGGCCGAGACCGTGGCGGCGCTGACGCCGAGCCGCCGGGCGAGCTCGGTCGTGGTGCGTTCCTCGGCCACCAGGTGCAGCAGCTCGACGCGAGTGCTGCCGATCACCCTGACCAGCGCCTCCGGACCGGCGGAGCCATCGGGCTGCGGCAGGAAGCCGGCACCCGCCGGGTACGTGACGGCAACCGGACGGTCGGGGACGTCGGACAGCAGCGGCCCGCCGGTCCAGTGGAAGCTGGGCAGGAGAATCAGCCCGCGCCCGCCGAGGTGGACCTCCCGCGGCCTGCCCGGGAGCTCCCAGACGCCTCCGTGCAGCCGGGCACCCGGCAGCAGCCCGGCCAGCACCGAGCCGACGCCGGTTTCGGCGAGCTGCACGGCCCGACGCACGAACTCGCCGTGGTGCAGGTCCTGCACCTGCGCCCAGACCGGGCCGAGCAGCACCTCGAACGCCGCACGCTGCGCACGAAGGACCAAGCGCCATGCCTCGGGGGCACCCCGGTGCAGGTCGTGGATCCACGCCGGGGCGGGCGTGCGCGCGGGGGCGTAGACCCGTTCCAGTTCGGCCCCGACCAACTCGGCCGGGGCCGAGCGGACCTGCTCCAGGGCCTCCGGGAGGGAGTCCGCCAGCACGTCCAGAAAAATCGGCGCCCGCCCGGCCGGAACGAGGTCCGCGAGCGGGAGGGTCGCCTTCGGCAGAGCGCGCAACGCCCTGCGCCGCCATGAGCCGTGGAGGAGCTCGCCGTCCCGGCGGCACATCATCGCCAGTGCCACGTTGAGCTCCTGGAGCGGCGCCGGCCGAGGCGCGAGGCCGACCCGGGCGAAGTCGTCCGGCGTGAAGTGGATCCGGAGCACGGCTCCCCCTGGGTGTGGGCCCCGACGGTGTTCCGGGCGCCATCCTTGAGCCCTCAACCTAAACGATCGCCGGCGCCGAGCGGCGCGGGCCAGCATGCACGGCATGACTCACACCTCCTCGATCAGCCGACGCACCGTCACCGGCTCGGCGCTGCTGGGCACCGCCGCCTTGTTGCTCGGCGCCGGTGGCCGCGCCCACGCCGAGCCCCGTGCCGGCGCCGCCCCCCGTACGGGCACCGAGCCCCGTGCCGGTGCCGACCCCCGTGCCCGCGCCGCCGCGTTCCCGGCCCCGGGTGACCTCGTGCCCACCCTGCCCGCGCCCACCGGCCGTCACCGGGTGGGGTGTCAGCCGCTGTACCTCGTCGACGACTCCCGGCGCGACCCGTGGGACCCGGCGATCCCCGTGCGGGAACTCATGCTGACGGTCTTCTACCCGGCCCGCGACGTCACCGGCCTCGCCCCCGCTCCGCAGATGCCGCCGCAGACCGCGACCTGGTTCGGACTGATCACCCCGCACACGCCGCTCCACCTGCCCGCCGCGGGCGTGAACTGGGGCGCCACCCGGTCCCACGCGTTCGAGGGCGCGTCGCCGCTGCCGGGCCGATGGCCGGTGCTGGTGCACAGCCCGGGCGGCGGCGATCCGCGGGGCCTGGCGACGTCCCTGGCCGAGGACCTGGCCAGTCACGGCGCCGTCGTCCTCACGGTCGACCACCCCGGCGACGCCGCGGCGGTCGAGTTCCCGGACGCCCGGCCGTACCGGACGGACACCGTGCGGACGACGGTCTTCCGCGGCGACCCGCGGGACCAGCCGGCCGTGGCCCGCACGATGATCGACGCGCGGATCGCCGACCTCCACTGGGTCCTCGACCGGCTCGGGAGGGCGGCCGACCTGCCGCTGCCGCGCGGCCTCGCCGCGACGCTCGACCTGCGCCGCCTCGGCGTGTACGGGCACTCCGCGGGCGGCAGCGCCGTGACCGAGGTGATGTACGAGGACCGGCGGGTGCGTGCCGGGATCAACCTGGAGGGCCACCTGGACTACCCGCCCTCCGCACCGGGCGCCGCCGCCGAACCGTTCCCGGTCGCGAAACACGGGGTCGACCGGCCGCTGCTCCTGCTCGGCAGCGAGGGGTTCGACCGGCGAGAGGAACTGGACCGCTCCTGGTCGGCCGTCGCCGCGCACTCGGATCGGTGGGTCCACAGCGCGCGCGTCGCCGACGCCGACCACTGGACCTTCACCGACTACGCCGCGATGCTCCCCCAGCTCCAGGCGGCCGGGCTGATGACGGCGGCGGAGCGGAAGGAACTGATCGGCACCGTCGACCCGACCGCATCGGTCCCCGAGGTCCGCCACACGGTCCGCAGGTTCTTCGCACGACACCTGGCCGGCCACTGATCCGAAGGCAACAGCCGGAACAGCTGCGCGCGGCGGCGGCCGCCGAGTCCAGCGCACATCAGCGCGCCCAGGACGACCACCGCGGCGAAGCACACCGCGCCCGCCAGGCGCACCGCGAACAGGGTGTCGCCGAACAGGGTGATGCCGGTGCGGAGCAGCAGGGGCAGGAGGGGCGGTCGGTCGACGTAGCCCCATGCGGGGTGCCGAAGGCCCAGGAGACGGAATGTACAGCCCGTCGGCGTGGTACCCGTAGCGGCCGGCAGGTCCGTCGACCCGCGGAAAATTCCTCCGCCCGGCAGGCAACCGGTCGCGTCACCCATCGCGTTCAGCAGCCGTGAGAATGACACGACGGACGCGGCCGACCAGGCCGCCACGACTGACGGGAACGGCACGGACACCATGGCGGGGACAGCACGATGAGGGACGCGACACCGGGCTTCGAGGAGTTCGTCTCCGCCTGCGGCCCGAAAATGCTGCGCGTGGCCTGGCTGCTGACCGGCGACCGGCACCAGGCCGAGGACCTGCTGCAGACCGCGCTCGCCAAGGTCTGGCCCAAGTGGGAGCGGATCTGCCTCGACCGGCCCGAGGCGTACCTGCGCAAGGTCCTGGTCAACTGCCACGTCTCCTGGTGGCGCCGCCGCTGGACCGGGGAACTGCCGCACGGCGAACTGCCGGACCGGCCGTCGACGGGCGCGGACCCGTACGAGGACGTGGTGCTCGGGCAGGTCGTCGCCCAGGCCGTCCGGGCGCTGCCGCCGCGTCAGCGGGCCGTGGTCGTGCTGCGCTTCTTCGAGGACCTCGGCGTGGAGGAGACCGCCGAGGTGCTGCGCTGCTCCACCGGCACGGTCAAGAGCCAGACGCACCACGCGCTGGCCGCACTGCGCGGCCGGCTGCCGGCCCGGGAACTGCTGCTGGACGGAGGACCCCGTGACCGGACGTGACCTGCCGGATCCGGACGCCCACGGGCGGGTCGGCGGCGAGGAGGAACACGAGCTGCGGCACCTGCTCCAGCGGGCCGTACCGGACCTGGCCGCCCCCGAGGACCGCATGGAACGGATCCGCGCCCGTGCCGCCCGCACCCGGTCCCGGCGGCGGGCCGCCACGATCGGTTCCGCACTGACCGGCGGACTGGTCGCCGCGGCACTCCTGGCCGCACCCGCCGTCGCACCGGCCCCGGAACGAGGGGCGACCGCAGCGCCGGCGGGTACGCCCTCCGCCGTGTCCTCGGTCCCGCCCGCACCGACGGGGAGGCCGCCCGGCGACGTCGTACCCCCGGGGACGGGCACCCGCTTCCCGGCCCTCCCGGACCTGGTCGTCGAGGTGCCCGACGGCTGGCACTCCCGCGACGGCATCACCGGCGACCCCCGGGACGGCATCGGATTCCTCGCCACCGAGCCCCTCGACTCGCGGCAGTCCTGCCCGCCGGAGATCGGCGTCTGCATCCCCATCGGACCGCTCGCCGCCGACGGCGCCTTCCTCGGCCTCCAACTCGTCGACGACCAGAGCCGGATCCAGCAGGCCCCCGGCGGCCCGGCCACCCTCACCGACGAGCCGCCCGAGCCGTTCTGCAGGACACAGGGCGGCACCCGCACGATCATCGGGCGCCGCGTCATCAGCCGGGACGGCGTACCAGCGCTGATCGAGGTGACCGCGTGCCTGCGCCAGCCGTCCGACCGCACGGTGCAGCAGGTACGGGACGTGCTCGACTCGATCCGGACGACCGGGAACGGCAGCCCGCCGGCGAAGGCCCCCCGCGGCTGACCCGGCCCCTGTCCCCTGACGGTCTTCTTCCCGAGCCCGTTTTCCCCGAGCCCCTTCCTCGAGCTCCTTTCCCGAAGGCTGAACCGCCATGTCCCTACCCCGTCGCGCCCTCGCCGGGCTGGCGCTGCTCCTCGTGAGCTGCGCGCCCAACCCCTCCGCAGCGCCCGCTTCGCCGGCCGCGTCCGTCCCCGACGCCCCCGTGCCCGTACCGTCGGCACCTCCCGTGGCCCCGGCCGCCCGGCCCGCACCGCCCGAGCTGCCGAGCCGACTCCCCGGGGTCGGGCCCCGCCTGCTGGCAGCCGTACCCGCCGGGACCAGGCAGGCGCTGGTCGTCACCGGTGACGGCCCCGACGCCTCGACCGGCCGTGCCGTCCTCTACCGCGACGACGGCACGGGCTGGCTCGCCGGCCCGACCTGGCCCACCCGCAACGCCCGGGACGGCTGGAGCCCGGACCACCGCGAGGGCGACCTGCGCTCGCCGATCGGCGTGTTCGCCCTCGGCGACGCCGGCGGACGCCTGCCCGACCCGGGCACCCGGCTCCGCTACGACCGTTCCGACGCCTTCACCGTCTCCGGCAGCGGCTTCGCGGGCGAACCGCTCGCCGGGGCCTTCGACTACGTCGTGGCCATCGACTACAACCGCGTACCCGGCACCTCCCCGCTCGACCGGCGCCGCCCGCGCGGCGGGGCGTACGGCGGAGGCATCTGGCTGCACATCGACCACGGCGGCCCCACCCACGGCTGCATCGGACTGTCCCCCGACCACATGCGCGACCTGCTCCGCACGCTCGACCCCGCGCTGCGGCCCGTGGTCGTGATGGGCGACGCCCGGGCCCTGGCCGGCTGAGGGACCGGGCGCCCGCCGCGCACCGTCGGCTTCGGCGTCGGCTTCGGCGCCGGCGTCCGTCCGGTCGCTCAGCCGCGGCCGGCGCAGGTGCCGGCCTGGACGAGGTCCTGCCAGGCCTTCGTGGTGGCCGGAAGGTCGGAGAGGTCGTAGAGGTTCACCGACATGGAGAACTGGCGCGTCCCGTCCGCGGAGCCGTACATGCCGGTGTTGTAGCCGGGGATGCCGCCGGTCAGACCCCAGAACAGCCCGCAGGGCGTGTCGTAGCGCTGGAGGCCGAGGCCGTAGTCCTTGCCGTCGCCCATGCCGGTGGTCCGCTGCATCTCGGTGAGTTCGGCCGGGCGCAGCAGCGTGCCGTCCAGCAGGGCGGCGACGAACCGGTTGAGGTCGGCGGTGGTCGAGATGCCGGCGCCGGCGGGGCCGGCCCAGGAGGGGTTCTCCAGGGTGACGTCGACCGGTCCGGTCGGCAGTTGGAGGTAGCCGTGGGCGTGCGGGCCCGGGATGAACGGGGAGCTGACGGGCATGGAGGTTCCGGTCAGTCCGAGCGGGCGGACGATCCTGCGTTCGACCTCCTTGTCCCAGGTGCGCCCGGTCACCTTCTCGATGATCATTCCGGCCAGGACGTAGTTGGTGTTGGAGTAGTTCCAGGCGGTGCCGGGCGCGGCGGGGGAGGGGAGCCGGTTGGCGATGTCGACCAGGTCCTGGGCCCGGTAGTCCTTCCACCGGCCGCGCTCCGCCCAGGCCGGACCCGTGAAGTCGAACGCCTGGTCCCCGGTGTGGTTGGGCAGGCCGCTGGTGTGGTCGAGCAACTGGCGCACCGTGATGGCGGCGCCGTTGGGCACCTCGCCGGGCAGGAAGCGCTCGATCGGGTCGTCCAGGCCCAGCCGGTGCTCGGCCACGAGCTGGAGGACCACCGTGGACACGAAGGCCTTGGTGACGCTGCCGATGCGGAAGCGGCCGTTCGCGTCGACCGGTGCGCCGGTGACGACGTCGGAGGTGCCGGCCGCGCCCTTCCAGGCCGGGCGGGAGCCCTCGCGGACGGCGCCCAGCGCGGCGGCGGCGCCGCCCTGCCGCACCAGCGCGGCCACGGCGGCGTCCAGGGCGCCGCGGTCCGGGCGGGAGGCCGCGGCGGCCGGGCCGTCCTGCGTCGCCGTCGCCGTCGCCGTCGTCGCCGCCTGTGCCGTGGCCGTCGTCGCTGTGGCGGTGGCCAGGAGGCCCGCCCCCACGAGCGCCGCCACGGCCAGCCGGAGGGGGCGGCGCGTTCCCGCCGTGCCGCGAGCCGCCCGGTCCGAATGGCTTGCCCGGTCTGCCCGGTCCGATTGGTTCGATCGTGTGCCGCTGTTGCCCGTCATCTGCCCCGCCCTGTGTCGAACGGGCGGCGCCCGGTCGGCGTCCGCCCCACTGCGTGACAGCCTGTCAGCCGGTCCCGAGGCCGGTCCTCCGCCGCAGGTACCGTCGGCAGCCTCCTCCCGGCGCGGCGTCTCCCCCTGGACGGGTAGGCCTCAGGTAGTGGGGGATGGGGCGCACGCACCGCGAGTGCGGCCCCCGGCCTGCTCGCGGATGGCGCGGACGGCGACGGTGAACGAGAGGGCGGTGGTTCGTGACGCGGTGGGCCGGATGGAGTCGACCGTCCTCGTCGATTCCACCCGGCCCACCGCGCCGTCACGGCCCGGTCGTCGGACGGGCCTCAGAGGCCCAGTTCGCGAGCGATGATGTTGTGCTGGATGTCGGACGTCCCCGAGTAGAGCAACGACCCGACGGCGTCCCTGAGCTGCCATGACTCGGGGTTGGCGGACAGGTAGCCCTTCGCCCCCTGGAGACGCACGGCGTCGAGCGAGGACTGGACGTACGCCTCGGAGACGTACAGCTTGGCGACGGCCGCCTCCAGGGTGGCGTCCTTGCCCTCGTCCTTGAGCACGCCGATCCGCTGGACGAGTGCGCGTGCGGCGTCGAGCCGGACCTTCATCTCGGCGATGCGGTGGGAGACGGCCTGGAACTTCCCGATCGGCTCGCCGAACTGCTGCCGCCGGCGGGCGTGTCGGACGGCCTTCTCCACCTGGCGGCGCATCACGCCCAGGCATGCCGCCAGGATGGAGCCGCGCTCGTACTCCATGGCGCTCTCGAAGACCCAGCTTCCGCGACCGGGCCGCCCCAGCACGGCGCTGTCGGGCACCCAGCACTGCTTCAGGTCCACACGGCCCATCGCCGCGGTGCGCAGCCCCATCTTGTCGAAGGCGGGGCTGCGTTCCAGGCCCGGGGTGTCGGCGTCCACGAGGAAGGCGGTGATCCCGAGCGGTCCGGCCTCTTCGTCGAGGGTGGCGTAGATGACGAGGACGTCGGCCACCGGGGCACTGGTGATGTACGTCTTGGTGCCGTCGAGGAAGTAACCGCCGCCGTCGGCGGGTCGCGCGGTCGTCTTCATCGCGTAGACGTCCGAGCCCGCCTCCGGCTCGGTCGAGGCGTTGGCCCCGATCAGCGTTCCGTCGGCCAGCCCGGGCAGGTAGCGTTCCCGCTGCTCCTGGGTGCCGTACAGCACCAGCGGGACCATGGTGGTCCAGAGGTGGGCGTTGAGCGAGAACAGCAGGCCCTGGTCGTCGCTCCCGTAGCCGAGTCCCTCCATGACCGCGATCAGGTCGCTGAGCCGGGGCATCGACTCGCCCTCGTCCGGGATCGCCATCTTCAGCAGACCGAATTCGGCGCACAGCTTCCAGGCGGCCCGGTCGAAGACCCCGTCCTGGTTGCGGCCGGGGATGTCGTCGTTCAGATTCTGGCGGGCGAAGTCCGCAGCACGTTCGAAGAGTTCCCGCTGTCGATCGTCGGTTCCGCTTGGCACAGGCCCTCCAGATGACGGTAGTCGGTCTTTCCCGTGGACGTGCGGGGCAGCTCCTCCAGGGCCTGGAACCGGTCGGGGAGCATGTACCGGGGCAGGTGCCCCTGGCAGTAGCGCTTCAGGTCCGGTGCCGACGGCGCCCCGGTGGGAGCGACGATGAACGCGGTGATGACGCACTGGCCGTCGCTCTCGGTGCTGACCACGGCCGCGTCGCTCAGGTCCGGGTGGGCCGCCAGGGCCTTCTCGATCTCGTCCAGCTCGATCCGGTAGCCGTGGCGCTTGACCATCCGGTCGCGCCGACCCCGGAAGACGAAGACGCCCCCCTCCCGCCGGACGACGTCGCCGGTGTCGTACCAGAGGCGCCCGTCGGCGGTGGTGAAGTGCGACGCCGCCTGCACCGGCCGTCCGTCGCGCCAGTACCCCGGGAAGACCGAGGGGCCGGCGATCGCGAGGAACCCCTCCTCCCCGTCGACGGGGTTGTGGTCCTCGTCGACGAGCAGCGCGTCGCAGTGGGAGCACGGCGCACCGATGGGGTACTGGTCGTGGCGGTCGTCGGGGACCTCGTCGGGGATGGGGTGGTAGGTGCAGACGTTGGTCTCGGTGGGCCCGTAGAGGTTGAAGTAGTCGGGGCCCGGCCAGGTCTGCTTGATGCGGCGCAGTTTCGCCGGGGGGAAGGGCTCGCCCGCGAAGAGGACGAGCCGGAGGTCCGCGGGGCCCGGCGGGGCGGGTTCCATCGCACCGATCGCGCCGAGGATGGCCGGGGCCGAGTACCAGATGGTGATCCTGCGCGACGAGACGAATCTCGCGAGGTGGCGCGGGCTGGCCGCGAGGTCGGTGTCGATGAGGTGGACGCCGGCACCGTTGCGCAGCGCGGCGTAGACGTCGAAGACGGACAGGTCGAAGTGGAACGGCGCGTGGCCGGACAGCCGGTCGGCTTCGGTGACGGCGAAGGCGGCCGAGGCCCATTCGACGAAGCTGACGGCGTTGCGGTGGGTGATGGCCACGCCCTTGGGGGTTCCGGTGGAGCCGGATGTGTAGAGCAGGTAGGCCAGTCGGTCGGGATCGGGCTCGACCCGCGGGGCGTCCTTCTCGTCCGCCGCGAGGACATCGGCCCACACCGCGTGGGGTGTGTCGGACGGTTCCTGTGCGCCGGGGGCCAGCAGGACCGGCGTCAGGTGCGGTTGGGCGGCCGTCCGGTCGAGGCGCAGAAGGGCGTCCGGTGTGGTGAAGGCGACACGGACCGCGCAGTCGGAGAGGATCTTGGCCGCGCGTTCGGCGGGGCCGTTCGCGTCGATGGGGACGTAGGCGGCGCCGGCGCGCAGCGTGCCGAGCATGACGGCGACCGTCTCGGGGGACTTGGGCAGCAGCAGGCCCACGCGGTCGCCCGGCCCCACGCCGTGGCGTGACAGGTACGCCGCGACCTTGGCGGACAGGCGGTGGAGCTCCCGGAAGGTGATGCCGCGTCCGTCGCTGCCGACGACGGCTTCGCCGTCCGGGAGGCGCTCGGCGGTGCGGTCGAGGTACTGGTCGAGGGAGTCCGGCGCTACGGTCGGATCAGCCTTCATTACCGGCGCCCCCGACGCGCACCTCGACGTACTCGACGATGTGGTTGACGGTCTTGAAGTACTCGCGCGGGTGGCTGACGCCGACCTCGATGTCGAAGGTGGTCTCCAGGAACGTGACCAGCTTCATGATGCCTATGGAGTCCAGGACGCCGCTCTCCACGAGTTCGAGGTCGTCGGGCAGCGCGCTCGGGTCGGTGTCCTTGATGATGTTCGCCAGGATGTAGGCGTGGATGCTGTCGCGGATGTCGCTCACAGTGGTCTCCGTGTGTTGGTGTGCTGACGCGATGGCGTGTCGGTGCGATGGCGTGTCGGGGTGTCCGTGGTGCCCGCACCGGGGACGGCGCGGAGGTCAGGGGAGCCGCAGCGGGTCAGAGGCGCGGCGCGTTGAAGACGGTGGCCGGCTCCGGCTCGGGCGCGAGGGTCGTGTCGGACCAGCGGAACACCGCGGCTCCGGCCTCCGCCTGGCCGCCGAAGGTGTAGAGGACGGTCAGGTCCCCCGGCTTGATGAGGCCCTGTGAGGCGGCGGTGAAGGCGTTGAACGGCATCAGGACCGGCCCGATGTTCGCGACCCGCGGGAACGTGTCGACGACCCTCTCTGAGGCGACCTTGAGTGCGCGCGCGGAGAAGTCGGCGTGCCAGGCGGTCGGGGTGTTCACGATGAAGGCGGCCACGTCGTCCCGGGTGGCGCCGGCTGCCTCAAGGGCGCCGTCGACGGTCTCCAGAAGAAACGGTTCTGCGGTGTAGCGCAAGACGTGCGCGATCGACGGGTCCACCCGGAGACGGATGCGCCGGCCGCCGGCCGTGGTGCCCGAACCGTCCTCGACCGTGTCCATCATCCAGGTGCCGCAGGTCTCGCTGGTGTTGAGCGTCTTGGCGCCCAGGAGCCCGAAGCCCTCCTCGACCTCGCCCACGACGATCGCCCCCGCGGCGTCGCCGCACAGCCGGAGGGTGACGTCGTCGGCGTCGATGGCCCTCGCCAGCATCGAGGTGGCCACGACCAGGACGCGCTTCTTCAGCCCCGAGCGGACCAGCGCGCACGCGGTCAGCAGCGCGGAGAGGGATCCCGAGCAGGTGGCCTCGATATTGAAGGCGCCGCCTCCCGTTCCCAGTTCCTTCGCGAGGTAGCCGGCGTCACCGGATCCCACCCGGTCGGGGAACATGGAGACCGCGATGAGCCCGTCGATGTCGCCCGGTTCGAGCCCCGCCGCGGTCAGCGCGCGGGTGGCCGCCTGCGCGCCGAGCGACAGGGAGGTCTCGCCCTGGGCCGCGACGCGGCGTTCCACGCTCCCGAAGAAGGGGTCGTCGATGTAGGGCTGCATGGCCGCGTCGAAGTGGTTGCGGGGCGTGGGGCCCACGCTGTCCCCCGAGGGCGTGGTGGGCGGAAGCCCCCACCAGTCGTTCGTTCGCAGGCCTTGGGGCAGGTACGTCGCCAGGGACAGGATCCCGACGGATGTCATGACCGAACCTTTCGTTGGACGACAAGGAGCGGGTGCGGTGGTGCTGCCGGTGAGGGGAGCGTGCGGGGCACGAGGAATCCGACGGCCGGCGCCTGCCTGAACAGGACACCCCCGTGGCCGTGCCGCCACGGGCCTCGAACCACCTCCGGCGGATCGGCCGCATGGCTCGACCGGAATTCCGCAGCCGTCGGCGGGCGCGGGTGCACCCGCCGACGAATGTTTCAAGGGGGAGGACCGGACACCGGCGACCGGAATTGCAGACGGTACCCACGGGCGTCTCGCATGCAGGATGCGGACCCCGCGCCGTGCTTACCGAGGAACTGGTCGGTCCGACCGCCGCGGGAATTCGTTCCGACTTTCCCGCAGTGATCGGGCTCCGCTTTGAAGATCCTTGCAGAAAAGCTCCCCGCATTCAAGGCTCCCCGGTCGCTCACGAACGCAGGCGCCTTCCGGTGTGACTCCTGTGCTTGGATTGGAGATCGGTGCACTTATGAGGCCTCACGAAGGGGCGGAATGCCAGAAAATACCGGTCGCGCCGAAATCCCACTTTTCGGACGTTTCCCGTCGAACAGTCCGATGATCCACCGCCCGGCCTGCCAAAATAGGCCGATCAATGGCCGGAATCAAAACGCCCCGGAAGAACCGGAACCGGCACGGTCCGCTCCGATTGAAACCCGTGGAAAACGAGGTGCTGAAGTAACTCAGAACGACCAGAAGGATCCCCTGGGGCGCGCGGGCAGCGTCGGCCGGAATCTCGGGAATGCGCTCGTCCGGCAGCCCCGCCGCTCGGGGTAGCCCGTACACGGAGGCGATGGCGTGGTGGGCGGTCGCTTCGATCGTGGCGGACCAGGCCGACGGCCGGCCGCGATGCGTGCCAGCTCCACCACGTCGACGGTCTGGTCGAGATTGCGCTCGATGTGCTCCATGGCCTGGTTCAGCCGTTCCAGCGTGCCCGGCCTCCTTTCTCATCCCTCTTCACGACCACCGTGCCGACGCTGGTCGTGAAGCGCGTCTACCCAGCGCTGTGGTCGGTGCCGTCCCCGTCCGTATCGGGGGTTTCCCGTCCCAGGCCCCGGCGGATCGCGATCTCCACGGGCGAGTACGCGCCGTCGGCCCGCTCCGATTCGTACGGGGCGGGTTGGACGAGCGCCCCGCCCAGCGCGGCGGCGCCGGCCAGGAAACGACGCCGGGTCCGCCCGCTTCCCGCCGGCCGACCCTCTCGTGGGCGATGAACGGGACCCGCGCCGGTCACCGTTCAGCGGTTCGTCAGCGTCTCACCACGCGACCGGCAGGGCGAGCGGGCGGGTGAACAGGTTGTCTTCGTCCCAGGGGAGTTCGTCCGCGTTGATCGCGAGGATGAGGGTCGGGAACCGGGTGAAGAGTGTCTCGAAGGCGATCCGCAGGTGTGCTCGGGCCAGGGAGGCGCCCAGGCAGAAGTGGGGCCCGGCACCGAAGGTCCTGGATCCATCCGTACGGCGGTGGATGTCGAACCTGTGGGGGTTCCTGTAGTGGTCGGGGTCCCAGGTCGCCGCGATCATCGGCGTGACGACCGTCTCTCCCGCGCGGATCGGCACGCCGCGGATCTCGGTGTCCTCCAACGCGACCCGCGGATTGGACAGGTAGCCGTTGTGGTGCAGCCGCAGGAGCTCTTCCACGACCGCGGGCCACAGCCGCGGGTCGTCGCGGACGGCCCGCAGTTCGTCGGGGTGCCTGAGCAGGGTGACGATGCCGGTGGACAGCGAGGAGACCAGTGGCTCGACTCCGGTGACGAGCAGGTAGCTGACGGTGCCGTGCAGTTCGTCGGAGGTGATCTCGTCGGCCTGGTGGGCCGCGACCAGCGCCCCGATCGGTTCGGCCGGGTCGGGGTCGGACCACTTGTCCGCGATGATCTCGGCGGCCAGCGTGCCGATCCGCTCGGTGGCGGCCGAGACGTCCGCCCGGTCCGCGTTCTGGCTGGTCTGCTCGCGGAAGAAGCCGTGCAGTGCCTGGCGGCGGTCCGCCGCGATGCGCAGCAGGCCACAGCTGACGCGCAGGGCGAGGGGCGCGGTGTAGGCGTCGACCAGGTCCGTGGGGTTGCTTCCGGTGGCCATGGCGGCCAGCAGGTCGTCGGCGTGCGCCGCGATGTCGCCGGAACTCCGTTCGGCGGCCCCTCGGTTGAACAGGGGGTTGAGGATCTGCCGCACCCGGGTGTGCCGGGGCGGGTCGAGGTTGAAGATGCCCCCGGGTACGGAGTTGAAGTCCTCGCCGATCAGTCTCGGCGCGCCCGGGTAAACCAGGTTCCTGGAGAAGCGCGGGTCGGTGAGGACGTCGGTGATGTCGTCGTAGCGGGTCAGCAGCCACGTGGTGTGCCCGCTGGGCATGCGCAGCGGGCACACCGGTCGCTCCCGCCGCAGCGTGGCGTACAGCGGGGGTGGGGTCCCGTGCTCTCCTGCGGGCAGCGGCCATTGGAGGACCTCGGTATCCGGCAGGGTCACTGCTGGGCTCCACTTCTGTCGGCGTTCGGCGGCGCGGCCGGCTCGGCGGCCAGCGCGACGGTGGCGAAGCCGTGGCCCTGCGCCGGCGCCAGTGCGGGGACCTCGCCGTTCCACAGGGCGAGTTGCAGGGGCCAGGGGCGGTTGTAGAGCAGGACGGCGGTCCTGGTCCCCACGATGCCGGGCATGTCCAGGATCAGCGGGATCTCGGCGAGGACGTAGCCCAGGTTGAGCTCGGTCTGGGCCGGGGTCGGCTCTGTGCCGAGGACGGTCCTCAGGTAGCCGCGGGAGGTTTCCCGACACAGTTCCCGCAGCCGCCCGTCCGAGTGGAAGACGCCGTCGACCTCGGCGCGCAGCTCGCGGTAGCGCCTGCGGGTGATGAGCCGGGTCCAGCTGTTGACCCGGTCGTGCGGGTTCGGCCCGGAGGCGTCGAGGGCGCGCCGGGCTGTGGCGCGCATCCTGCGCACGACCCGGGTCGCGGTCTGCACCGCCTCCCGGGGTGCCCGTCCGCCGGCGATGAGGCCGAAGGCCGTCTCGTAGCCGGGCAGGACGGCTTCGACGTGCTGGAACCGGCCGGCGGCCCAGGCCAGCAGTGTCCCGACGGTCGAGGGCCGGTAGAAGCCGTTGAACGGGCTCAGCCCGAACACGGCGGCTTCACCGGTCTCGAGGATCTTCCGCGATTGCTCGTTGAGGGGGTGCACCGTGACGGCTTCCGCCGGGACCGCGGTCACAGGCTTCGCCGCCAGTACGCGCCGCAGACGTCGATCCGGTGGATCGGATCGTCGATCCGCTGTTCCTGCCGGAAGTCGTGCACCGCGGCCCGGCACGCCGGGATGACGTAGTCGTCGACGATCACGAACCCTCCGGTGGACAGCCTCGGGTACAGGTGGGTCAGGGCGTCCCGGGTGGACTCGTAGAGGTCACCGTCGAGGCGCAGCAGCGCCAGCTTCTCGACCGGCGCCTGGGGCAGGGAGTCCCGGAACCGGCCCGGGAGGAAGGCGACCTGCTCGTCCAGCAGCCCGTAGCGGCGGAAGTTCTCCGCGACCTCCTCCTGGGGCACGCCGAGGACCCCGTTGGCTTGGTGCAGGGCCAGTTCGCGGTCCAGGGGGTGCCCGCCGGCCCCCACGTCGGGGATGCCGGTGAAGGAATCGGCCACCCACACCCGGCGGTCGGTGACGCCGTGCGCCTTCAGGAACGCGCGCATGAAGATGCAGGCTCCGCCGCGCCAGACGCCGGTCTCGACGAGGTCGCCGTCGACGCCGTCCGCGAGGACCCGCTCCAGGCAGTCGTGCAGGTTGTCCAGCCGCTCCAGCCCGATCATCGTGTGCGCGGCGGCGGGCCAGTCCAGCCCTCCGTGCCGCTTCTCGGCCTGGTAGCCGGTCGGTCCGTCCGGGGTGAGCGCGCCGTCCTGGTAGATGACGTTGGTCAGGACCTTCTTCATGAGGTCCAGGTAGAGATGCCCGTCACTGTCGTCCACTGGTGTCTCCATGGCTGGTCGGTCTCGGTGTGGATCGCTTCGGAGATCCGGAGGTTCGGAGGTTCGGAGATCCGGAGGTTCGGAGGTTCGGAGATCCGGAGATCCGGATGAGCCGATGGGGCGTCACGCTGGGGCCGGGGAGCACCCGCGGTCGAGGAAGGCGGGCGCGCCTTCCTCGGCGTTGACGCCCTTCTCGATGAAGGCGAGGTTGTGGTAGACGGTCAGGGCCACGGCATGGCGGTCGGCGTAGGACGGCTGGGGCGCCGCCGCTGGTGTCACCCACTCCTGGTGGTGCAGGCCGTCGATGAGCCGCTTGAGCAGGCCGACCGAGGTCCCGGGCCCGGCGACGGTGCCGGCGGTGCCGCCGAAGCCGGGCCAGTAGGCGGTCTGCAGGTCCTCGACGACGTACAGCCCGCCCGGCCGCACGTGGGGGAACAGGGCGGTGAAGGAGGTTCGGACGTGGGCGTTGAGGTGGCTGCCGTCATCGATGACGATGTCGAACGGACCGAACCGGCGGCCGAGTTCGTCGAGGAGCGCCGGGTCGCCCTGGTCGCCGACGGCGGTGGCGATGCGCGGGCCCCGGACGCCGGGTTTGGGGACGACGTCGAGCCCGAGGACCAGCGCCGCCGGGAAGTAGCGCTGCCACATGCGCAGTGACGCACCGCCTTGGTCCGGCGCGTCGTAGCCGCCGATCCCGATCTCCAGCAGGCGGATCGGCGCGTCCCGGAATCGGGCGAAATGCCGTTCGTAGTGCTGGGTGTACCAGTGGAGGTCGGCCCACTTGTCCGAGCCGAACCGGGCGGAGAGCAGGCCGAGGTCGACCGGGTGCCGCTGGCAGGCGGCCACGACCGCCTGGACCGCGACCGCCAGTCTCTGACGCTCACCGACGATCGCGGTGAGTCGGCCCAGGTCCGGGCCGGGGGCGTTCAGCTCGGCGCAGGTGGTCACCCGTCGGCTGGTCTGGCGGTGGGTGCCGGGGCCGTAGAGGCTGCGAAGGAGGTCGACGGCGTCGTAGCCGATCCGCACCGGTGCGTCCTGCCACCCGTCCCGCTGCGAGGTCAGTCCGTCGCGGTCGACGGTGAGGAGGCGGCCGGCCCGGTCCCGGCCCGAGGTGATCTCGAAGGAGAGGTGGGCGGCGTGGTCCACCGGTGCGGGATCGCACCGCACCGCCAGTTCCTCCGCGACGACCGTCGCGACCCGGTCGAGCCCGAGGTCGTCGACGGCCCGCGCCAGCCGGCGTTCGTCCGCGGCCGCGCGCAGGAGCGGCGTGATCGTGGGCCAGTCGGCGCCGACGGCCGCCGTCGGGCGGGCGTCGCCGTTCAGTGGTGGGCTCGGCGCGCCGGCCGGTTCCGTGCCCGTGCGGGTCATGACGCGGCCTCGGACAGCCGTCGGACGACCTGCTCGGGGCCGGGCATCGCTCTGATCTCCTCGCGGACCTGCCGGCACGCCTCGCGGATCCGCGGGTCGGTCAGCGCGCGGCGGACTCCGTCGGCGAGTGCCCCACGATCGATGTCCCGGTCGGGGAACGCCATCCCGGTGCCGCGCTCGACCACCGCCTGCGCGTTCACCGGCTGGTCCGCCGTCTGCGGCAGGACGAGCTGCGGCACACCGTGGGCGAGTGCCGTGAAGGTGGTGCCCGACCCGCCGTGGTGGACGACGGCGGCGCAGCTCGGAAGCAGGGCGCTGAGCGGCACCCAGTCGACGGCACGGACGTTCGGCGGGAGCGGCCCCAGGCCGGACAGCTCCGGCTCGCCCGCCGTGAGGACGACCTCGGCCTCCTCGGCGGCCACCGCCTCGACCACGTCCCGCAGCATCGAGGTACAGCCGACGGCGGGGAGCACCGACCCCCAGGTCACGCAGATGCGCGGGCGCCGCGGCGGGACGCACAGCCAGTCGGGCAGCACGGCGCCGCCGTTGTACGGCACGTAGCGCATCGGCCATCCGGCCGAACTGCCCCGAGGGCGCAGGCTCTCGGGGCACAGGTCGACGGTGGCCACCGGAGGGGTGAGCGCGCCGGTGACCCCGTGGCGTGCGCAGACGTCCTCCATGGCGCTCAGCACCGTGGAGAAGGTCGGGTAGGGCAGCCCGATCCCGTGCATCACACAGGGGGTTCCGGCGGCCTCGGCGGCGAGCTGGCCGCCGGACAGGAAGGTCGTGAAGACGACGAGGTCCGCGCGCCACCGGCGGATCAGGTCGACGGTGCGGTCCACCAGTTGGCCTCCCACCCCACGGGCCAGGGCGACGGCGTCGTCGGGTGCGGCGCCCGGTGGGTCGTCGGGGGCAGGCCCCGGCGGTGCGTCGACCGTCGCCGGGCCCCGCGGGTTCGACGTACCGACGAACCGGCGCCACGCACCGGGGAGGTCGTACCGGTCGGGCCTGTTCTTCGCGATCCAGACGCCGAGCCGGTGGTAGGTGTCCGCGGCGTCGCCGTCGCAGACGTCCACGGCGGCCAGGCCCGAGCGCGCGGCCATCTCCAGGCTCGGCCCGGTCGTGGCCACCAGGACCGCGTGGCCGGCCTCCTGCGCGGCCCACAGGGTGGGGACCGCCGGCATGAGATGGCCGACCCCGGGCGCCGCCACGAACAAGACGCGCACAGACTGCTCCTAACCGGCTGAAGGCATCGATAATTGCCAATGCGACGAGATTTGTTGGGGATTGTCCAGCCCGGCCGGACCGATTTCAAGTACGCCGGGCCGGACCCGCCACTCCGAGGTCGATCGCGCCGAACGTTACACCAATTTCACCGGCTCGCACCGAAACCGCATTACGGCGGCTGCTTGACCGGAAACGACGGGCGCGAGAACGTGTCATGCGACGCCCATTCCAGCAGAGTATAAGAAACGGATTTCATGTGATGAGCGCATCTTTGAGCCCCGAGGCAGGCAGGAAGACCGATGTGGCCGCACTGGCCGAAGGCCTCAGGCTGGCCGGGGAGGACACCCGATCCCTGCACTCCGTCGTCCACTCATACGAACTGTCCGAAATTACAGCCGTATTGGTCGATGAAATTCTCTTCCGCTGCGATCCGCCCGGCAACGTCGAACCGGTCGTCATCGCCATGGACGTCACACGCGGCGAAGAACGACACGGCGTCTCCTTTCTGGTACAAGCCGGCCGATCGCTTTGCCTGAACGATACGAACGGCCCGGCCGCACTCCACATCGAATTCGACGTCATCGACCTGGTGCGAGAACTGTTCGGCCCCGCCGGCCCCACCGGGCCGGCAAGCCGGAGGACCGCCCTGCAATTCGTCCCGGAATCCGTTTCGGTGGAGGGCCTCCGCCCGCTCGGCCCGATCATGGCAGCGGCCAGCACGGTCCTCACCGGCTGCTCCTCCGACCACCCCGGGCTCGCCCGGCTGGCGGTGCGCCACGACTCGGACAAGTGGGGCGGTCTGCACTGGTTCGCCCCACTCTACGAACGCCACCTGCACCACCTGCGCACCCAGCCCGTCCGCGTGCTCGAAATCGGGATCGGCGGGTACGACAACCCGGCCTTCGGCGGCGGGTCCTTGAAGATGTGGAAGCACTACTTCCCGCGGGGCCTCGTGTTCGGCGTCGATCTGTTCGACAAGAGCGGTCTCGACCAGCAGCGCCTCCACACGCTGAAGGCGGACCAGGGCGACCCGGCCCAGTTGCTCGAAATCGCCGAGCGGCACGGCCCGTTCGACATCGTCATCGACGACGGGAGCCACATCAACGAGCACATCAGGACTTCGTTCCGGGCCCTGTTCCCCCACGTCCGCCCAGGAGGCCTGTACGTCATCGAGGACCTGTGGACGTCCTACGCCCCGGGCTACGGCGGGAACGAGGACCCCGAGGCCTGCGGCAGCACCACGCTCGGCCTCGTCAAGCAGCTCGTGGACGACCTCCACTACGAGGAACAGCCGACGAAGCCCGCCGACGGAGTCGGTGCGTCCCTGGCCGGCATGCACCTCTACCGCAACATCGCGTTCCTGGAGAAGGGGCGCAACGCCGAAGGCGGGATCCCGGACTGGATCCGCCACGCTTCCGGCTCCTGAGGCCCTTCCCGACGGCCGGGCCGTCAGCCCTGCCGGCGAACCGGATGCTCCGGGGAGTCGAGTCGGGCCGCCTGCCCCTGCGGTGTGACCGTCAGGCCGAAGCGCTCGTGTCCTGGACGTCCCGCGAGCCGACCGGTTCGCCCGGCCGGCCGTCAATCGCTCGACCTCCCGGACGGCGAGTGCGGCGGGCGCGGCCACGTGTTCCTCCTCGGCGCGCCGAAGTGCCGTGGACGCGGTGCCTCCACGACGAGTCGGGCGCGCTCGAAGGACGTCGGGGGACGCGGCGGGTGCGGCGGGTGCCGACCCTGGTGCCCGTCGCCGCCGCAGACGTCGTCCCCGTCCGCCTTCAGCCGGATCACCGTGAGCCGCCGGCCCGCTTCGGCCGCTGGAGCCCGTACGGCCGGGGCGCGGAGCTGCGACGATATTCCGGCCGGAGGTCGGACCGTTCTCTGGGATAGTGAGGGCATGACGGACTCGGGGGGTCGGGAAGGCATGCGCGAGGGGCGGCGGAGGCGGCTGGTGGCCGCCGTGATCTCTCTTGGCGCGCTGGGTGTCGGTGTCGTCCACACCGTCAGACCGGATCTGAAGATCGACGGCGCGACGCTGGCACTCGCCGCGATCGCCGTGGTTCCGTGGCTGGGCGACCTCTTCGAGAGCATCGAACTACCCGGGGGTGCCAAGTTCCAGTACCGGCAGTTGCAGGAGCGCGTGGAAGCGGTCGAACAGCAGGCCGCGGAGGCTCGCCAGGCGGGGGACGACGCGAGCCGCCAGGCCTGGATGGCCCTGGTGGCCGGTGGCGAGGGTATCCGGAGTGCCGAGGCGGTGGAGGAAGTCGGCCGTCTCGTCGACGAGTTCACGGACCTGCGGCGCAGTGAGCCCGCGGGGCCGACGCGGACCTACCGGCAGGAGCTGATCTTCGCCGAGTTGGCCAGAGTCACCCCTCTGGTGGCCGACTTCGACATCGCCTCCGCGCTCGGATCCCCCGACGGCGGGACGCGGTTGGCGGCCTACGCCCGCCTGTACGCCCGGCCGGAGGAGGAGTTCCTGTCGGCGCTCGTCGAGGCGGCGGCTTCCGAGGAACTCGCGTTCAACCAGTACTGGGCCTTCCACGCGGTCGGTTCGATCGTCGGCGCCGTCGGACCGGGGAACGTGCGGCTCGACACGGTGCGGCGCCTGCGCGCTTGCCTTCCCCCGCTCCCGCAGGGCAGTGACCGCTCCCGGGTGCTCACGGCGGTCCTCAGGCGGCTGGAGAGCGTGGCGGGCTGACGACGCTGCTCCAGCGGCTTCTCGTAGTCATCGCGCTACTTGCCGCGCTCGTGAGGCCATGACCGCGCGCCGTGGATCAACCGGATGCGGGAAGCAGGCTGTTCATGAGCAGGCCGAGGGCGAACTCGAAGCGGTCGTGTCCGGTGCCGGAGATCAGCTCGGCGGCATGGCGTCGGGTCTGCGGGAATTGTTCGGCGGGCAGTGCGGTGAAGCGGTCCAACAACTCCTCGTGGCCGAGCACCCATTCCTGGTCCTGCTGTCGGCGCCGCCGCTGGACCAGCGACTGCTCGAGCGCATAGGCGCTGACGTAGAGGGACAGCGCGTCGCGGGCCCATCCGGCCGCCCGCGGTTCGACGCCGCCCGCGAGCAGGATCGCCAGGATCCCTTCGCCGACCCGCAGTGTTTCCAGGTTGGTCGGCACCGTGGCCAGCGCGGCCCGCGAGACCCCGGGGTACTTCAGGTACAGGTCGCGGATCTGCGTGTACACCCCGAGCAGTTGCTCGCGCCAGGCGGCCGGGTCCGGTTCGGGGAGCACGACCTCGGCGTGGAGCCTGCCGATCAGCAGATCGTCGATGTCGTCCTTGTTGACGATGTGCGCGTACAGCGACGACGGACCGGTGTCGAGCACTGCGGCGACCCGGCGGATGGTCAGCGCGTCGTACCCCTCGGTGGCGACGACCTCCAGGGCGGCGTCGGTGATCCGTTCGACGGTGATCGGCCGCTTGCGCGGCGGCGACGCGGCGGCGTCCGCCGCGGGCTGGGCGTGACGGGCCGCGCGGCGCTGGCGGGGATCGGCGGGCATGCCGACCACCCTACCTTGACGCGATCTAAGTTCGTTGCGTAGAACTTAGTTCGTCAGAGCGAACTAAGTTCGTATCGATGTCCGGAGGTGTGTGATGCGGGTATCCGTCGTCGGAGCCGGTCTGGGAGGTCTGGCTCTCGCGCAGGGTCTGCGAGGTGCGGGGATCGAGGCCGCCGTGTTCGAGCGCGACCCGGGGATCGTCGCGCGGTTCCAGGGCTACCGGCTCGTACTGAACCCGATCGGCTTCCGTGCGGTGCGCGACTGCCTGCCGACACGCTGGCACCCGCTGCTGGACGAGATCGTCACGGAGGCCTCCACCGAGCAACTGGTCCTGGACCCGCGGCTGAACGAAATCGGCAGGCTCGGCGCCGGCCGGACCGGCATCGTGGTCGACCGGCAGGTGCTGCGGCACCTGCTGCTGACCGGCCTCACCGTGCACACCGATGCCGCACTGACCGGCTACGAGGTACGGGCCGACGGCACGGTCGAAGCCCGGTTCGCCCGCCGGGAGCCGGCCGTCGCCGACCTGCTCGTCGGCGCGGACGGCGTCACCTCCGCGGTCCGCGGGGTGTTGTCGCCGCGGACCGCCCCGACCGACACCGGCGTCCGGTTCGTCATCGGCCGCACCCCGCTGACCGAGGAGTTCGCCGGCCTGTCCAAGGCCTACGGCTCGAAGATCACGGGCGACGGCGTCAGCCTGCTGCTCGGCGCGATGCGCTTCCGCACCCCGCCGAGGCAGGCTGCCGAGCGACTGGCCCCCGAGGTCACGCTGCCCGACATCGGCGACTACGTGCGCTGGGCCATGATCCTGCCGCCGAACAGCTCACCGGGGGACCCGAGCGCCCAGGACGCCGCGCTGTCCAGGATGGACGGCTGGCACCCGGAGCTGCGCGCACTGATCGAGCGGGCCGACCCGGACAGCAGCACGCTGCTCTCCATCCGGGTGGTCAAGCCCGGTGGGCGCTGGGCGCCCGGCCCGGTCACACTGCTCGGCGACGCGATCCACGCCACCTCCCCGACCGGTGGCAACGGCGCGAGCACCGCACTGCGCGACGCCGACCTGCTGCGCCACTGCCTCATCGAGGCCGAGCAGGGCCGCCGGGACCTGCTCGGCGCGGTCGACGAGTACGAGCGGCAGATGTTCGAGTACGGCGCCGAGGCCGTGCGCAGCAGCCTCGAGAAGCTGCCGGCCTTCGCCCCAGGAGCGAAACTGCCCTGAGGCGTTGTCCGCTCGCCTGCCGCCTGCCGCCTGCCGCCTGCCGCCTGCCGCCTGCCGCCGTCCGCCGTCCGCCGTCCGCTCGCCTACCGCCGTCCGCTCGCCGCGAGCGGACGGGAGCGCAGCAGGAACCGGGTCGGCAGGGCCGTCGCGGCGAGGCAGAGCGCCACGGCCCCGGCCGCCAGCGGCAGGGCGGTGCCCGGCGGGACGTACGGCGAGGCGTCGGCGAGCCCCCGGGCGATCGGCACCAGGGTGACCCAGGCGATCAGGCCGCCCAGCAGCAGCCCGGCCGCGGCCACCAGTAGGGCCTCCCAGCGCATCATGCCGCGCACCTGCCGCCGGGTGGCGCCCGTGAGGCGCAGCAGCGCCACCTCGCGGCTGCGGTCCAGGACCGTCATCACCAGCGTGTTGGCGGCGGTGATCGCCGCGAAGCCGCCGAGGACGGCCGCCATCACGGAGTTCGCCCAGTCACCGGCCTCGCGCTTGCGGTCGGTCTGCGCGACGTACCCGGCACGGTCGGCCACCGTGATCCAGCCGGCCGTGGCCTCAGACGTGGCCGCGGTCGCGGCCTCGGCCGTGGCCGCAGTCGCTCCGGACGAGGCGGTCCCGCCCGGGAGCCTCGCCAGCCGGGCGGCGACGTTCGCGCGGTCGGCGCCGGGGGAGTCCGCGACGAGCACCTGACTGTCGTAGGCGACTCCGGCATGGGCGGCGACAGCGGCCCGGGGCAGGATCAACTGCCCGAAGCCGAGCCCGCGTTCGTACGTGGCGACGACCGTCTGCTGCGTCTGGCCGCCGTCACCGAGCCAGAAGGAGGCGCGGTCGCCGACCGCGAGGCCGAGCTTGTCGGCGAGCGCCGCGTCGAGGGCGACGGTGTCGCTGCCCCGGGCGAGGTCGGCGAGCGAGCCGCTGCGCACACCCAGGCCGAGCACCCGGTCCAGCTTCGCCGGGTCGCCGGACACGCCGAGGGCGGCGGCGGAGCGCAGCTTTCCGTCGGAGCGGTAGACGGCTCCGGTGCGCAGCAGTCCGATCGCGGCGTCGACGCCGGGCACCTGGGCGGCCCGTTCGGCGGTGGTGGCGGGCAGGCCGGGACCGGTGGAGCCGAGCACGTGGTCGGCGAGGACCCCGGCCCGCACCTGCTCGCCGGTGGCGTGCTGGACGCTGCTCTGGATGAACAGCATGGTGCCGCAGAAGGCGCTGACCATCACGATGGGTGTGATCGCGGAGGCCAGCCGGCGGGCGTCGGCCCGGGCGTTGTCGGCGGCCAGCGTGCCGGAGGTGCCACCCAGGCCCGCCCGCAGCGGCAGGCCCAGCACCCCGGCGGCGATCCTGGCCACCCAGGGGCCGAGCAGGGCGGTGGCCACCAGGAAGCACATGACCACGCCGAGCGCGGTGTTGGCGGCGTTCTCACCGCTCAGACCGGCGGCGACGAAAACCAGCACGACGCCGCCGGCGACGGCCACCAGGCCGAGGAGGGTCCGCACCACGCCCGCCCGTCCGGCCTCCACCGAGGCCTCGCCGAGCGCCTGGCCGGGGCGCAGCCGGGAGGGCCGGTGCGCGGCGAGATAGCCGGCGGCCAGCGCGGCCAGCGAGCAGGTGGCGACGGCGACCAGCGCCGGGATCGCTCCGACGTCCGGTTCGACCCCCTCGGGGACGGCGCCGCGCGCCACCAGCCCGTCGAACCACCAGCGGGCCAGCGCCACGCCCGGGACGAGGCCGAGCGCACCGGCGAGGGGCGCCACCAGCATCGCCTCCGTGGCGATCGTGCGGCGGATCTGACGCGGGGTCGCGCCGACGGCGCGCAGCAGCGCGAACTCGCGGGCCCGCTGACCGACGGCCAGGGCGACGGTGGACACCACCACGAAGACGGCCGTCATGGTGGCGGTGCCGCCGAACGAGCCGCCGATCGCGATGAGCAGCGTCCGGCCCTGCCCGAGCGCCGGATGTTCGACGGAGCCGCGGTCGTCGCCGGTGACCACCCGGATCCCGGTGGGGGAGGCTCCGGCGGCCTGCGGGCCGGCGGTGTCACGCAGGGCCTCGCGGAGCCGGCGGGCGAGCTCCTCGGCGCCGACGCCCTCGCTCGGCTGGACGGCGATGGCGTCCACCCGGCCGGGGTGACCGGAGAGCTGCCCGGCCACCGTGTCGGCGAACCAGGCCGTCGGGCCGGCGCTCTGCGGTGCGGCCAGGCCGGAGATCCGGTAGGCGCCGCTGCCGCCCGGTGCGACCAGCGTCAGGCTCGCGCCGGGCGCCAGCCGGACGTCCCGCGCGGTGGCGGCGTCCAGAACCACCTCGCCCGGGCCGGGCGCGCGGCCCTCGACCAGGACGTCCGCGCCACCGGCGACGCCGAGCGCCGCGTACCCGCGCCCGGTCAGGCCCGGCGTGGCCGGACCCGGCTGGATCGGGAAGGCGGTGTCGGGGCGGGCCGCCGCGACCCCGGGCAGGGCGGCGATGCGCTGGGTCAGAGCGGCATCCACCCGGGCCCGGTCCGGCACCGCCCGCTCGACGGTCTTCTCCTTCTTGTCGGAGACCTTGCGGACGATCGTCACGTCCGGACCGGCCGCGACGACCACCGGCGCCTGCGCGTAGCGCACCGGGGGAACGCTCGCGGTGATGCCGGTCTGCAACAGGGTGCCGCAGCCCATGATGACCGCCGCACCGAACAACAGGGCGACGAACGTACCCGCGAAGGCGGGAGGCCGGAAGCGCACCGAGGCGCGCGCGAGTCCGTTGCTCATGCCTCCGCCCCCACCGGATCGTGGGTCACCACGACCACCATCGCACCCGACGCGTCCACGGCAGGGCGCAACGGGCTGAGCACCTCGTGCGCGGTCCGGGCGTCCGACAACCGGCCCGGGCGCCGCGAGGCGCACCCACCGAGCCGCACCTGCGCCGACATCTCACCCGCCCGGGGGCGGGCGCAGTGGGCGTGCGTGGCGGGGGCGTGGGTCTCGGGCGCTTCGTGCTCCGGGCGGTGCTGGCGGGCTGCCATGGTGCTGCCATCCCTCGTGGATCGTGTCGGTCAGCGACGTGCTCCAGGCTAGGAACGGCGGAGGGCGCGAACCATGGAGGCGTCCGGCCGAAGCGGGGTGGGGTTATCCCCACCCCGCGCGCGCCGGCCTCGGGGTGGCCGACGGCTGACCCCCGCTGGAGCGGGGGAGGACGTCGTAGAAGTGGGCGATCACATGGGCGCTCTGTCTCCCCCGCGTCAGGCGGGTTCGCCGATGTGACCTGGATTACTTGTGTCACGACACATGTGTTGTGTAATGTGTCCGATATGAACACTTCAGAGAAGATTTCGACCCTGGTCTTCATCCCCTGCTTCTCCGGCGCTCCGTGGAGCGCCGAGCAGCTCGCCCCCTACGGCGACGCGCCCACGCGGACGCTGCGCCTGCCCGAGGGCGTCGACGACATGGAGCGCTACGCCGACTACGTGGAGAACGTGGTCGCGGACCTGGACGACTGGGTGCTGGTCGGCGACTCGTTCGGTGCGAACATCGCGCTCGCGCTCGCCACCCGCCGCCCGAAGGGCCTGCGCGCCCTGGTGGTCTCCGGCGGATTCGCGGCCAACCCGGTCACCTCGAAGCCGTGGAAGGCCCTGATGCGGGTGATCGGCAAGGCCCGCGGCCCGTTCTACCGGCAGCTGACGCTGCGGGCCCACGCCCACCGCCTGGCCTCCCCGTTCGACGGCGAGGGGCAGGTGCCCTGGAACGAGGCGCGCAGCCGCGAACTGTTCCTGGCCAACACCCCGGCCACCTCGTTCGGCGCCCGCGTGCGGGCCGCCATGACCGCCGACTACGTCGACGTGCTCGGCCGGGTCCAGGTCCCGACCCTGGTCCTCACCCCCTCGCACGACGTGCTGATCGGCGAGGACGCCTCCAAGGTCATGCTCGCGGGCATCCCCGACGCCCGGGAGGTCGTGCTGCCCCGCACCGGGCACATGTTCCGCTTCTCCCACCCGGTCACCTACGCCGCCGCGGTCAACGACTTCCTCGCCGCCCAGTCGACCACCGGGCAGGGCGCACGTGCGTAAGGCCGAACACCTGCGGTTCGCCATCCTGGCGGCCCAGCGCGAGGGCAACCGGCTGTTGATCCAGGCCCTCAAGCCCCACGGCATCACCCCGTCCCAGGCCGAGGTGCTGCGCCTGCTCCAGCAGCACGGCACCTTGAGCCTGAGCGGGCTCGGGCAGCTCCTGGTGTGCGAGAGCGGCACCAACCCCAGCCGGTTGGTCGACCGCGTCGTCGCGGCCGGGCTGGTCGAGCGCCGCACCGACGCCCAGGACCGCCGCTACCTCCATCTCAGCCTCACCCCCGAGGGCGAGCGCCTGGCCACCGAGGTGGCCGGCATCGAGGAGTTCCTCTACGCCTCGATGGACGCCGCCTGCGAGGGCCTGGACACCGACGCGATGCTCGCGTTCCTGCACAACTTCATCGACACCCTGCCCTCGGGCAAGGCCCTCAACAAGCGCCTCGGCCTCGACTGACGCCACGACCACGCGGGACGTGCGGAGGCGCGCTCGGCGAAGGAACGACCATGCGATTCGACAACACCCTGACCATCGACGCGCCCGTCAGCGAGGTCTTCGCCTACCTCGCGCGGCCGGAGAACCTCCCGCGCTGGAACTACGCGCTCGACCACACCGAGCGGACCTCCCCGGGGCCGATCGGCGTCGGATCGACCTACCGCCAGACCCGCACCCTCCCGCGCCCGGCCGAGGAGCACTTCCGCATCACCGAGTACGACCCCCCGAACCTGCTGGCCGCGGAAGGTGACTTCGGCCCGTTCACCGGAACCACCACCTACCGGCTGACTCCGCTCGACGAGCACACCAGCCGGCTGGTCAACACCGTCCACCTCACCGCCTCCGGAGCTTTCAAGGCCGTCGCCGCGATCGCCGGCCCCCGGGTCAAACACGCGGTCGCGAAGAACCTCGACGTCCTGAAAGGCATCCTCGAAACCCGATGACCCCCCTGCGCTCCGCACGGCCCGCGCTCACGGACGTCCGGCAGTGGAGGGGATGGTGTCGAGAAACGACGGCGAGCTCGAACGATCACGAACCCGCGGGTGGGCCGTGTCGGCAACTCGCGTCGGTGGTGCCGGTCGGGGTGGCCCGGACGATGCAGGACCCCCGGTCCGGTCGGTGACGGTTCACCCGATGGGGTGACCGCGGACCGGATCCGGGCGCTCCGACCGGTATACGTGACGTGATCCATCGTTCGGAGACCACCTGCGAGGGGCCCATGGCCGATACGGCCGACACGTCGTCAAGGGCGGCCGCCGAGGCGCTGCCCGCCGCCCACGCTCCCCGGGTCGCCGTGATCCGGGGCGCCATGGAGGCGGGGGACACGGCCCTCGCAGCCCACCTGGCCGAGGAACTCCACCGCCACATCGCCCTGGAACGCGGGGCCCTGCACCCGGACGCGCTGCGCGCGCAGGAGGTGTGGGCGTACGCCGTGGCGGTCGGCGGCGACCCCCAACGGGCGGCCCACCTGTTCGCCGCGGCCGCCACCGCGTGGGCCGGACTGGGCGCCTCGGAGCAGTGGACGGCGTCGCGCAACGCGGAGGTCTGCCGGTGCCGGGCGGAGGCGGCGGCGTCCGCGCCCTCGGCGGTCCCCGTCGCCCGGCGCCTTCCCATCCGCCCGTTCGTTCGCCCGTCCCCGGCCCCGGCCCCGTCCCCGGCCCGGGCGTTCGGACGCGGCGCCGTCGTCGCGGCCGTCCTGGCGGCGGCGCTGCTCTCGGGAGCGGCGGACGCCGGCCCCCGGGCGTACCTCGGGACGGGCCCGGGACCGGTACCCGACGACCAGCCGGCCGCCCCCGCCGTCATCGGAGCCCTGGAACTCTCCGCGCCGTCGGCCTCCCCGGTGCCGAGCCCCGTGCCGCCCCCGCCGGAGCCGGCGGGCGCGGAGCCCGTCCCCACGACGGACGCCGGGCCCGCGGGGGAGCAGACGGACCCGGCCGACGACCCCGGCGAAGGCGGGTCCCGGGCGGGGCGCACGCCGGTGCCGGGCCCGGGGTGGCGACCGGGCAGCGCGGCCGCCCGTCCCCGACCGCGGCCCGCCCCCGACGCCGTCCGGCCGCCCGGTGGCCGACCCGCCGAAGCCGGCACGGTGGACCCCTGTGCCGCCGCCCGCGCGTACGGCGGCCAACTCCTGGGCCCGCTCGTCGAGTTGTGCCAGCGCGCCGCCGGAGCATCGGGCTAGCGGGCCCCGCCCCCGACACCGTCCGCCGCGACGGGCGGTCGCGGCCGGCCTCCGCCCGAGCGAGCGGCTCCGCCCGAGCGAGCGGCTCCGCCCGAGCGAGCGGCTTCGAAACGATGGCAGCGAGTGGGGAGTTCCTGAGTTCCTCGACTCACCGTTGGACTCTCCCACCGTGGGAGCGTCCACCATGATGGCGTGCGAGACGAACTCCTCACCATCGGGCGCTTCGCCCGCCTGTGCCGCCTCAGCGTGAAGCAGCTGCGGCACTACGACGACACGGGGCTGCTGGCTCCCATCCGCGTGGACGCAGGCTCCGGCTACCGCTACTACGCGCCCGGACAGGCGCGTGATGCCCTGACCATCGCCCTGCTGCGCGAGATGGATCTTCCCCTGGCCGTGATCGCCCGGGCGCTGGAGGCCGGGCCCGAGCGCAGGGCGGGGATCCTGCGCGAGGAACGGGACCGGCTGGCCGAGCGGATCAGCAGGGACCAGGCGCGGCTGGCGATGCTGGAGCGGCTGGCGGAGGCTGGTCTGCCCGGCTACGAGGTGACCCTGGGCAGAGAGCCGGAGCGACGGCTGGCGGTGGTGCGAGCGGTCTGCACCCCCGCGGAGATCGGAACCAGGATCGGGGAGTGTCTGGGTCGACTGCTGCCCGTGCTCGGCAGGACGGGAACCGCGTGGGAGCCGCCGCTGTGGGGGCTCTACCCGCTGGACCTGGAAGAGCGGTTGGAGATAGCCGTCGGAGCGCAGATCCCGCAGGGGGAGGGCGTGCCCGGCCTCGAATTCGCGGTGCTGCCCGGCGGACTCGTCGCCGAGACCACGCACATCGGGCCCTACGCGCAACTTCCCCTGGCCTACAACGCGCTCTTCGCCGCCATCCACGAGCGCGGACTGCGCCCGCGAGCACCCGTACGCGAGGCGTATCTCGTCGGACCGGCAGAGGCACCACAAGAAGAACTGATGACCCGACTGATCATCCCCGTCCAGGAGAACACGGCATGACCACGGTGAAAGACATCGACGCCCGCGGTACGCAGCACTGCGAGACGACTGCCCTGGGGGTGTTGCTGCGCCACCAAGGACTCGATCTGTCCGAACCCATGCTGTTCGGCCTCGGATCCGGCCTGTCCTTCGTCTACTGGGACGGCAGGAACATGGGCTTCCCCTTCCTCGGCGGACGGGTCAAGCCGTTCGACCTCACCAGGAACCTGGCCGGCAGGTTGGGACTGGAACTCCAGGTCCGGGAGACCACCTCCGCGCGCAAGGCATGGGACGACGTGGCGGCCTCCATCGACGCCGGCCACCCCGTCGGGCTCCAGCTCGACAGCTACCACCTGGACTACTTCGGCGCGAAGGTCCACTTCGGCGGCCACGTCGTCGCCATGTACGGCTACGACGACCACAACGCCCACCTGGTGGACACCGACCAGCAGGGCGGAGCCGTCTCCACCAGCCTGACCAGCCTCGCCCAGGCGAGGGCCGCGGGTGGCCCGATGACGGCCAAGCACCGCTCCTTCACCCTCACCGCTCCACGAAACCCGCCCGCCCCGCACGCACAGATCGTCCCGGCCATCACCGCTTGCGCCGAGGCCTTCCTCAACCCGCCCATCGCCAATCTCGGTCACCGCGGCATCGAGAAGGCCGGCACGCTGGTGCGCACCTGGCTCCGGCGCACCGACAACCCACGGCTGGACCTGCCGCAGGCCGCTCTGTTGATGGAGAAGGGCGGCACCGGCGGCGCCCTGTTCCGCAACCTCTACCGCGACTTCCTCGCCGAATGCGCCGACCTGCTGGACAGCAGCCACCTGCGCACCGGCCACACGCTGTACACGGAGGCGGCCGTCCTGTGGACGGAAGCAGCAGCACTGATCAGGAAGGCCGGTGAATCGGAGGACGCGCAGTGTCTCGTCCGGGCCGGCTCGATCCTCGGCGATCTCGCACGGATGGAGCGCGAGGCCATGCAGGCACTGATCCGCCTGGGGGATGGGACCCCGAGCACGATCCGGCCCTGACGGCCCGAGCGAGCGCGGCGGAGGCCCGGGGCGGGGAGCCCCGGGCTTCCGCCAGCCGGGCGGTCAGGCCGGGAGGACGGCCTCGAGGGCGGTGATCAGCTCCGGGGCCTCCGGGTCGACGGGCGGGCGCAGGCGGGCCACCACGGTGCCGTCCGGGGAGAGCAGGAACTTCTCGAAGTTCCAGGTGATGTCCCCGGCCTGGCCCTCCGCGTCGGCGACCTCGGTGAGCTTGGCGTACAGCGGGTGGCGGTCCTCCCCGTTGACGTCGATCTTCTCGAACAGCGGGAAGGTCACGCCGTAGGTGGTGGAGCAGAAGGTGCGGATCTCCTCGGCGCTGCCCGGCTCCTGCCCGGCGAACTGGTTGCAGGGGAAGCCCAGCACGGTGAAGCCGCGCCCGGCGTACCGCTGCTGGAGCCGCTCCAGGCCCTCGTACTGCGGGGTCAGGCCGCACTTGGAGGCGACGTTGACGATCAGCAGCGCCTTGCCCTTGTAGTCGGCCAGCGAGGTGGGCGCGCCGTCGAGGGTGCGCAGCGGGATGTCGTACAGGCTCACGGGGTGGTCCTTTCGGGACGTCGTCGGGCCGGGCCTCTTCCGGGGCCACGGTAGCGGCCGTGACCTGATCAACTGCGGTCGGCGTGCCGGTGTTCCGGGTGTGGGGGCGCGTGGGGGCGTGCGGAGCGGGGCGTCCGCCCCCTGGTCCGAGGGCGCCGGTCAGAGCGCCAGCGGCCTGATCGCCGTCGGGGCGTGTTCCGGGAGGGTGGCCAGTTCCTCGAACTCGTTGACCTCGTCGATGTCGGCGGCGGCCATCGAGATGTTGGTGACCCGCTCCAGGATCGCCTCGACCACCACCGGGACGCGGAACTCGGCGGCCAGCTTCCTGGCCTCCTCGAAGGCGGGCAGCAGGCCGTCCGGCTCGGTGACCCGGATCGCCTTGCAGCCCAGGCCCTCGACGACCCTGACGTGGTCGACGCCGTAGGCGCCCAGCTCCGGTGCGTTGACGTTCTCGAACTCCAGCTTCACCTGGAAGTCGATGTCGAAGGCGCGCTGCGCCTGGCGGATCAGTCCCAGGTAGGAGTTGTTCACCAGGACGTGGACGTACGGGATGCGGTGCTGGGCGCCGACCGCCAGTTCCTCGATCATGAACTGGAAGTCGTAGTCGCCGGAGAGCGCGACGACCTGCCCCTCGGGGTCGGCGGTGGCGACGCCCAGCGCGGCCGGGATGGTCCAGCCGAGCGGGCCGGCCTGGCCGCAGTTGATCCAGTGCCGTGGCCGGTAGACGTGCAGCAGCTGCGCGCCGGCGATCTGGGACAGGCCGATGGTGGTGACGTAGCGGGTCTGCGGGCCGAAGGCCCTGTTCATCTCCTCGTACACGCGCTGCGGCTTGAGCGGCACGTCGTCGAAGTGGGTGCGGCGCTGCAGCCGGGCCTTGCGTTCCTGGGTGGAGGCGGCCCAGGCGGTGCGGTCCTTGAGGGTGCCGGCGGCCCGCAGCTCGCGTGCCACCTCGACGAACAGCTCCAGTGCGGCCCCGGCGTCGGAGGCGATGCCGAGGTCCGGGGCGAAGATCCGGCCGAGTTGGGTGGGCTCGATGTCGACGTGGACGAAGGTGCGGCCCTTGGTGTAGACGTCCAGGCCGCCGGTGTGGCGGTTGGCCCAGCGGTTGCCGATGCCGAGGACGAAGTCGGAGGCGAGGAAGTTCTCGTTGCCGTAGCGGTGCGAGGTCTGGAGGCCGACCATGCCGGCGTTCAGCTCGTGGTCGTCCGGGACGACGCCCCAGCCCATCAGCGTCGGGACCACCGGGACGCCGGTGAGTTCGGCGAACTCCAGCAGCAGCTCGGCGGCGTCGGCGTTGACGACGCCGCCGCCGGCGACGATCAGCGGGCGCTCGGACCGCTGGAGCAGCGCGACGGCCTTCTCGATCTGGGTGCGGTTGGCGGCGGGCTTGTAGACCGGCAGGGGCTGGTAAGCCGCGGGGTCGAAGTCGATCTCGGTGAGCTGGACGTCGATCGGCAGGTCGATCAGGACCGGGCCGGGGCGGCCGGAGCGCATCAGGTGGAAGGCCTGCTGGAACACGCCGGGGACCTGCGCGGCCTCCAGGACGGTGGTGGCGGCCTTGGTGACGGGCCGTGCGATGGCGGCGATGTCGACGGCCTGGAAGTCCTCCTTGTGCAGCCGGGCGACGGGCGCCTGGCCGGTGATGCAGAGGATCGGGACGGAGTCGGCGATCGCCGAGTAGAGGCCGGTGATCATGTCGGTGCCGGCCGGGCCGGAGGTGCCGACGCAGACCCCGATGTTGCCGGCCTTGGCGCGGGTGTAGCCCTCGGCCATGTGGGAGGCGCCCTCGACGTGCCGGGCCAGCGTGTGCCGGATCCCGCCGGAGGCCCTGAGCGCGGCGTAGAACGGGTTGATGGCCGCGCCCGGCACGCCGAACGCGACCTCGACGCCTTCGAGTTCGAGGATCTCCACGGCCGCACGGGCGGCTGTCATACGGGGCATCGGATCTCTCCTGCGTCGGCCCGCAGTGGCTCGGAGGGCTCATCTCTCGAATTCCACCATACGGAAGAATGGTTTCTGTATGCGAAAACACGGTAGGGTCGGGTCCGTCGGGCGTCAAGAGCATTTCAACAGAATGTGGAAGCCGGCGGGGTGGGCGGGACGCCCGGCCGCATGGCGGGGATTCGCACGCCCGGACGGCAGTCGCGCTGGTGTACCCGGGGAAGCGGACGCTCCGCGCCGGGAAGCGCAGCCGGTGTGCAGTGGCGGTGAAGGGACGGTGCCGGGTGTGGGCACGCCCCGCAGTCCTGGGTACCGTCGGTGGCACGCCGGGCCCGTGATGTCCAACTGAGGCCGCGGCAGGGGGGTTTGGGGCGCCGAGGAGCGGGGGGAACTCCGCCGGCGGCCCCGTCCAGGACCAGCGTGCCCGGTCCGCCGCACCCGAGCGAGGGACGCACCCCCTGGCCGCACCGACCCGACACCCGCCGCCGCGCTCTGGTCCGCCCGGACCCGCGGCCGTACCGCTGTCGCCGCCCCGAACGCGGTCGTTTCCCCCTTCCTCGTGCTCCCCGCCCCTGCAACGGCGCGCCCGCTGCGGCGGGCGCGCGGAAGGAACGTCCCCATGTGCTGCTGCACCCCTGACCGGTCCCTGGTGGTGACCGGGTGAACCCGCCGCCCCACCGGAGCGACAGCCCGCCGGGCCGCCTCCGCAAGCACGACCCGCCGGGCCGGCCCCGCACTCCGGCCGCCGCCCTGCGCGCCGTCCCCTGGCGCCAGGACCTGCCCGCCTCCCTGGTGGTGTTCCTGGTCGCCCTTCCGCTCTGCGTCGGCGTGGCAGTCGCCTCCGGCGTCCCGGCCGAACTCGGGCTGGTCACCGGGATCGTGGGCGGCCTGGTGGCCGGCCTGCTGCCCGGCAGCAGCCTCCAGGTCAGCGGTCCCGCCGCCGGGCTGACCGTCCTGGTCGCCGACGCCGTCCAGCGCTTCGGCGTCGGCGCGCTCGGCCTGCTGGTGCTCGCCACCGGCCTGCTCCAGCTGGCGATGGGGGCCCTGCGGCTCGGCCGCTGGTTCCGGGCGATGTCCGCCTCGGTGGTGCACGGCATGCTGGCCGGCATCGGACTGACCCTGGTGTTCGGCCAGCTCTACGCGCTCGCCGACCGCCGCGCCCCCGCCAGTGGGCCGGAGAAGATCGCCGGACTGCCGGACCTGCTGGGCGACGTGCTGACCGCCGGGGCCAACCCGAGCGCGGTCGCCCTCGGCCTCGGCACCCTGCTGGTCCTGGTCGGGTGGAAGTACCTGCCGGAACGCGCCGCCCGCGCCGTCCCCGCCCCGCTCGCCGCCGTCGGCCTGGCCGCCGCCGTCACCGCGGCCGCCGACCTTCCGGTGGCCCGGGTCCGGGTGGCCGGACTGCTCGACGTGGTGCACCTGCCCGACCGCGCCGCGCTGACCTCCCTGGCCGGCGCCGCCGGCCTCGGCACGGTCGTCGCCTTCACCCTGATCGCCTCCGCCGAGACGCTGTTCAGCGCCGCCGCCGTCGACCGGATGCACCACGGCCCGCGCACCGACTACGACCGCGAACTCACCGCCCAGGGCGTCGGCAACACCGTCTGCGGACTGCTCGGCGCACTGCCGATGACCGCCGTGATCGTGCGCAGCGCGACCAACGTCCAGGCCGGCGCGCGCACCAAGGCCTCGCGGGTGCTGCACGGCGGCTGGCTGCTGCTGTTCACCGCGCTGCTGCCCGGTGTGCTGGGGCTCGTCCCGCTGACCGCGCTGGCCGCCGTCCTGGTGCACGCCGGCGCCAAGCTGGTGCCGCTGCGCCGGATCGTGGCGCTCTGCCGCGGGCACCTGGGCGAGGCGCTGGTGCTGGTGGTGACGGCGGCCGCGATCATCGCCACCGATCTGTTCGAAGGGGTGCTGATCGGCGTCGGCCTGGCGGTGGCCAAGTCGGCCTGGCAGACCTCGCACCTGCAGATCGCGGTGGAGGAGCAGCCGCAGCCGGGCGGGCAGCCGCTGCACCGGGTGCGGCTGAGCGGCAACGCCACCTTCCTGCGGCTGCCCCGGCTGCTGGACGCCCTGGAACGGCTGCCGGGGGACCGGCCGGTGGAGCTGGACTGGTCCGGGCTTCGCCACCTGGACCACGCCTGCACGGTGGCGCTGGTCTCCTGGGCCGCCCAGCACCGGGCCCGCTCCACCGCGCCGCTGGCGGTCGAACCGCCGCTGCCGAGCGTGGCCTGACGTCTAGCCTGGTCGCTGGTCCGGGTCGGTCGGCCCGGACCGGCGACCAGTGCTGTCGACGTGCAAGGAGCGCAGAGCCGTGATCGCAGCTTTTTCGGTGACCCCGCTGGGGATCGGCGAGGACGTGGGGGAGGCGGTGGCCGCCGCCGTCCGGGTGGTGCGGGAGAGCGGGCTGCCCAACCGCACGGACGCGATGTTCACCAGCATCGAGGGGGAGTGGGACGAGGTGATGCCGGTGATCAGGGCGGCGATCGAGGCGGTGAAGGCGTACAGCGACCGGGTGAGCACGGTCATCAAGATCGACGACCGGGCCGGGGTCACCGACGGCCTCACCGCCAAGGTCGCCTCGGTCGAGCGCCACCTGGCCGCGGGCGGCCCGTCGGGCCGTTGACGCGGGCCGGGTGGTCGGGCCGCTGACGTCGGTCGGAGGATCGACGTCGGTGGGCCGTCGGCGCCGGTCAGTCCATCGGCGCCGGTCAGACCGCCGATGTCGGCCGGGCCGCCGGTTCGGCAGCGGCGGCCGGCGGTCGGCGGGTGAGCAGGCGGTCCAGGGCGTACGGGCCGGAGCCGAGCACCGCGATGGTCAGGAAGGCGAAGCAGAACAGCACCGCGGACTCGCCCCCGTTCTGCAGGGGCAGCAGGGCGCGATCCTGGTGGACGGTGAAGTAGGCGTACGCCATCGCGCCGGAGCAGAGCAGGGCGGCCACCCTGGTGCCGACGCCGAGCAGCACCAGGGTGCCGCCGACCAGGTTGATCAGCGCGGCCCACCAGCCGGGCCACTGGCCGAGCGGGACGGTGCCGCCGCCCTTGGACGCGCCGCCGAACACGCCGAACAGCGAGGCGACGCCGTGGCAGGCGAAGAGCAGGCCGACGACGATCCGAAAGGCCGTCAGCACGACGGGTCTGGCGGCGTCGGCGGTCTGCCGGGGGTGGTGGGGACGGTGAGCGGGCATGCGAAGCGCCTCCTGTGGGGGAAGGAGGTGGATGGGAGCGGTAAGGGTAGCTTTGGTCTAGTCCAGTTGGCAATGCTCCGTCAGAGATCAGGTCTGGACCAATAGTTGCTCTTTCTTGACCGATCGATCCGGAAAGGGCTACCGTTCCCGGCATGGCGCGAACGAAGGAATTCGATCCGGACGCGGCGCTGCAGGCGGCCCTGGAGCTGTTCTGGCAGCGCGGCTACGAGGCGACCTCGATGGCCGACCTGGTCGAGCGGCTCGGCATCGCCCGGGCCAGCATCTACGCGACCTTCGGCAGCAAGCGGGAGCTGTACCTGCGGGCGCTGGAGCGCTACTGCGAGCAGAGTGACTCGGATCGGCTGCTCGACCTCTCCCAGCCCGGCCCGGCGCTGCCGGCGGTCAGGGCGCTGGTCCGGCAATACGCCGAGACGGACGAGGGGGAGCGCCGGCGGGGCTGCTTCGTCACCAACACGGCGGTGGAGCTGGCCCCGCACGATCCGGCCACCTCCCGCCGGGTGGAGGCGAGCCTCGATCACCTGGAGACGCTGCTCGCCGCAGCCCTGGCGCGGGCCGCCGCGCAGGGCGAACTGCCCGCCGGGCGGGATCCGCGGGCGCTCGCCCGGATGCTGGTCGTGCTGCTCCAGGGCATCCGGGTGGTGGCCAAGACCGCCGACGGCGCCCCCCGGGCGCGGGACGCCGCCGAGCAGGCGCTGGCGCTGCTGGACTGACGCCGGTCGGCGCGGGCCGGCGTCCTTTGCTCGGCCCATTCTGGACCGAACGTTCTTTATAGGGGGGAGGGTTTTGCATGGCTGCCATCACTACCGGCCGGTACGGCTTCGCGCTGCTCGGCGTCATCCAGGCGGTGCTGATCTTCACGATCACGATCCTGACCGTGCCGCTGCCGCTGGTGGCGCGGGAGTTCGGGCTCGGCCCGTCCGGGGTGCTGCTGCTCAGCGCCGCCTACGGGCTCTCCTTCAGCTCCCTGCTGCTGCTCGGCGGAAGGTTGACGGACCGTCACGGCGGACGGCTGGTGCTCCGTACCGGACTTGCGCTGCTCACCGTCGCCTCGATCGCCTGCGCCCTGGCGCCCGGCTACCCCGTCCTGTTGGCGAGCCGCTTCGTGCAGGGCGTCGGCGCCGCCCTCACCGCCCCGGCGGCGGTCGCGCTGGTCCGGGCGCTGCACCCCGAACCGGCCGCCTACCGCCGGGCGATGGCCACCTGGGGCGGCCTGTCGGTGCTCGGCGCCACCCTCGGCAGCGTGCTCTCGGGCGCGGTCGCCGCCGCGGTCTCCTGGCGCTGGCTGTTCGCGGTGCCCGTGCTGGTCGCGCTCGCCGGGCTCGCCCGCTCCGCGGCCTTACCCGCGACCCTGCCCGCCGCCGCCCCGACCGGCACCCGCCCGGCGTTGGACCTGCGCGGCGCCGCCCTCGCCACCGCCGGTCTCTGCGCGGTGAGTTACGCCCTGGTGGCCTCCACCGAACACGGCTGGCGCAGCCCCGGGACGTACGGCCCACTGGCCGCCGGACTCGCCCTGCTGCTCGCCTTCGTCGCCGCCGAACGCCGCACCGCCGACCCGCTGCTGCCACCCGGCTTCCTCGCCGACCGGCGCCGGGCCACCGCGCTCGCCGCCGTCATGGCCACCGCCGCCGGCACCGCGCTCACCTTCGTCCTGCTCTCCCTCCACCTCCAGCAGCAGCGCGGCTGGAGCGCCGCGGCCACCTCCGCCGCCTTCCTGCCGTACGCGGCCGTCCTGCTGCTCGCCGGTCGGCTGGCCGGCCCCTTGAGCGTCCGCCACGGCCCGGTGGCGGTCACCGCCGGCGGCCTCGCCGTGGCGGCCGCCGGACTCGGTCTGCTGGCCGGGCTGACGCCCGACGGCGGCTACGCCCTCGGACTGCTGCCCGGACTCCTCCTGCTGCCCGCCGGCGCCGCCGCGGCCTTCGCCGGTGCGGCCGTGCTCGCCACCGGCGGGGTGCCGCCCGAGCGCACCGGACTGGCCGCAGGAGTGTTCAACACGGCCATGGAACTCGGCCCGACCGCCGCACTGGCCGCCCTGATGGCGCTCGCCGCCACCCGCCCGACCGTCGTCGGCGGCTACGCCGCGGCCTTCGCGGCGGCCGCCGCCGGGCTGGCGCTCACCGCCGTCGCGGTGGCCGCCCTGCCCCGGACCACCGACCTCACCGCATCCGAACACACCAACCGCATCAAGGAGTTCACCTCATGACCACGCGTTTCGCCGACAAGTCCGTCCTTGTCACCGGCGGCGGCAGCGGCATCGGCCGGGCCATCGCCCTCGCCTTCGCCCGCGAGGGCGCCCGGGTCGCGGTCGTCGGCCGCACGGCAGGCCCGCTCGCCGAGACCGTCGACCTGATCGAGCAGGTCGGCGGCAAGGCGGTCGCCCTCACCGGGGACATGACGACCGCCCAGGACGCCGCCCGGGCGGTCCGTGAGACCGTCGAGCGGTTCGGTGGCCTGGACGTCGCCGTCAACAACGCGGGAGTGTTCGGCGCCGCCGGCCCGGTCGCCGACATCGACGAGGCCGAGTGGCAGCGGGTGATCGGCGTCAACGTCACCGGCACCCTGCTCGCCATGCAGGCGCAGATCGCCCACATGCGGGCCCACGGCGGCGGCGCGATCGTCAACGTCTCGTCCAACCTCGGCGCCCACAAGCGGCTCGCGGGCGTCGGCGCCTACGCCGCCAGCAAGGCCGCGGTCACCGTGCTGACCCGGGCCGCCGCCCTCGACCACATCGCCGAGGGCGTGCGGATCAACACCGTCAGCCCGGGCGCGGTGGACACCCCGATGTCCTCCCGGCCGGGTGAGGACGCCGGGACCAAGGCCGAGCGGATGAAGGCCGAGGTCCCGGTCGGCCGGGTCGGTGCGACGGAGGAGGTGGCCGCCGCGGTGCTGTACCTGGCCTCGGAGGAGGCGGGCTACACCGTCGGCAGCGACCTCGTCCTGGACGGCGGCTCCTCGGCCTGACCGTCGCCCCCGCCGGACCCGGTCGTCCACCTGACCCGGCCCTCCGCCGACCGGCCCCTTCGTCGGCCGCCGGCGGCTATTCGCCCAGCCACTCCCCGGGCACCGCCTCGTAGAGCGCCTCCAGCGCCTGCGGGGTGCGTGCCCGGGCCACCACCCAGGCCCCCTCGGCCACCCCGACCAGCACCTCCGGGCCCTGGTACCAGCGGAGGTTGCGCCCGAGCGCGGGCAACTCCCGCAGACTGTCCGGGAGTTCCTCGTCCACATCGAGGAAGTCGGTCAGCTCGTGGTCCTCCAGCAGCTTCTCCACCATCGCCATCGCCGCGGCCGCCGTCGAGAAGCGCTCCTCCCAGGGCTCCCACCGCTCCTGCGACTTGTCCGCCAGGTCGAGCCGGCCCACCGTCGGCGGGTCCTCCAGACCCAGGTCGTCCAGCAGGACGCCCCAGTGCGCGCAGCCCTGGTTCTCCGCCCGGTACACCAGGGCGCCGTCCAGCACGTGCAACTCGTCCGGCGTCAGCAGCACGTCCTGGCTGCTGGTCAGGTCCGCCCGGCGGCCGAACAGCCGGTACGCCTCGCGCAGCGCCACCGGCAGCCGCAGGCCGAGCCGCCGTTCGGCCGCGTCCAGCTCCGCGTCCGTGAAGCCGTCGCCCGGCCCCAGCGGCTCGCCCCAGTGGGCGGCGAAGCCCCTGACGAGTGCCCAGGCACCGGCGCGGGAGCGCACACTTTCGGCCATTGCAGCCGGGATGTCGAATTCCGTTTCGTCCACCCGCGCACCGTACGCCACCCCTCCGACAGTGCGGTGAACCGCTCAACCGCCCGTACGTCGCCCCTCCGCAGCCCGGCCGCAGCCGGTTCGCCGCCCGTCCGGGCACGACCGGCCGGATCTGACGCGAACGCGTAATCCCGGCGACACCCGCTGATCACCACGGGGTTCCCACGCCGTCGTTCGGGCAAGACACGGTTTCGGCCGGAACCGACATCACGAAAGGCGGACGCGCGACAGATGCCGACCGCACCGCACACCGGGCCCCTCCCGGGCCGCCGCTCCCCGCACCGGGGAGGGCGCTGGGGCGAACACGGGCTCGCCTGGGCCTTCCTGCTGCCCTCCCTGGTGGTCTTCGTCCTCTTCATCGGCTACCCGCTGGGACGGACGATCTACCTCAGCGGGCACGCCAACGACCTCTTCGGCGCGCCCTCCCGCTACGTGGGGACGAAGCACTACACCGACCTGTTCGCCTCGGCCGACTTCGGCCGCACCCTGACGACCACGGCGCTGTTCACGCTGCTCACCGTGGTGCCCGGGGTGCTCGGCGCGCTGGTGCTGGTGCTGCTGCTGGAGAACCGGATCCGCGGCGTGCGGCTGCTGCGCTCGGCGTTCGCGCTGCCCTTCGCGTTCTCGGTGGCCAGCGCCTCGGTGGTGTTCGCGGTGTTCTTCAACCCCGCCAGCGGGGTGCTCAACGGCCTGCTCTCGCACCTCGGCCTCGGCCCGGTCGGCTGGCTGACCGACTCCCGCTACGCGCTGCTCTCGGTGGCCGTCACCACGGTGTGGATGAACCTCGGCTACAACGTGCTGGTGCTCTCCGCGGGCATCGGCTCGATCCCGGGGGAGGTGGTCGAGGCGGCCCGCATCGACGGCGCCTCCGGCCTGCGGCTGGCCCGCTCGGTCACCATCCCGATGCTCGGCCCGAACCTGTTCTTCCTGACCGTGGTCTCCACCGTCCACGCGCTGCAGAGCTTCGGCCAGATCCACATCCTCACCAAGGGCGGGCCGGACGGCTCCACCCGGACCCTCGTCTACTCCGTCTACGAGAAGGCCTTCGCCTACGGCTCCAGCGACTTCGGCACCGCGAGCGCCCAGGCCGTGGTGCTGCTCGTGGTCGTCCTCGCCTGCACGGCCGTCCAGTTCGGCGTCCTGGAGCGGAAGGTGCACTACGCATGACCACCCTGACCACCGAGACCCGAACCCAGGCCGAGGCGCCCCGCCCGCGCGCCCGGGCCCTCGCCGGGCGCTCCCCGCGCGACCTGCTCGGCCGCGCCGCCGTCTACCTGCTGCTCGCCGTCGCGGTCGTCACCGTGGCCTTCCCGGTCTACTACGCGATCGCCGGCGCCTTCATGGGCCCGTCCGAACTCTCCTCCTACCCGCCGGCCCTGGTGCCGCACTCGGTCACCGGACGGAACTTCTCCGGCGCCGTGGACGCCATCCCGCTGGCCCGCCAGTACGCCAACTCGGCGATCGTGGCGACGGTCATCACCCTCGCCCAGCTGTTCACCTCGGTCCTCGCCGCCTACGCGTTCGTGTTCCTGCCGATGAAGGCGCGGGCCGTGGTGTTCGGGGTGTTCCTGGCCACGCTGATGGTCCCCTGGGAGGCCATCATCATCCCCAACTACCTGACGCTGTCCGGCTGGGGGCTCGGCAACACCTACTTCGGCCTGGTGCTGCCCTTCCTGGCTTCCGGCTTCGGCACCTTCATGCTGCGCCAGGCCTTCCGCCAGCTGCCCGGCGAACTGCGCGACGCGGCCCGGATCGACGGGGCCGGCCACTGGCGCTTCCTGTGGCGGATCGTCGTCCCGCTCAACAAGCCGGCCCTCGCGGCGCTGTCGATCTACGTCTTCCTGTCGGCCTGGAACCAGTACTTCTGGCCGCTGATCATCACCCGCACGGCGAACATGCAGACCCTCCAGATCGGTCTGACCTCGCTGCGCGACTCCGAGATGGCCGACCCCGGGCTGATCCTGGCCGGCGTCGTGCTCTCCCTGCTGCCCACCCTCGCCCTGGTGGTCTTCGGCCAGCGCTTCATCGTCCGCGGCCTCACCGCGGGCGCCGTCCGCTGACCCGTGTTCCGTGTCCCGTTCACGTCCCGCCTTCCCGGATAGAGAGAGAACCCTCGTGAAGAAGAGTGCGCGCGCGCTCGCGGCCCTGCTGGTGGCCGGCCTGTCCCTGACCGCCTGTAGCTCCAGCGGTTCCGGCTCCGGCTCCGGCGGCTCCTCCGACGCCGGTGCGCCCGGCGCCCAGGCCCTCGACCAGGCCTCCGGCGTCACCACCGTGGAGTTCTGGCACTCGATGACCGGCAAGAACGCCGAGGTGCTGAACGGGCTGGTCGGCCAGTTCAACGCCGCCCACCAGGGCAAGATCGAGGTCAAGGCGCAGTTCCAGGGCAAGTACGACGAGCTGGTCACCAAGTACAAGGCCGCGGTGCAGCAGAAGGGCACCCCCGCCCTGGCGCAGGTCTACGACATCGGCACCCGGTTCATGATCGACTCCAAGCAGACCGTCCCGGCCCAGGCCTTCGCCGACAAGGACGGCTACTCGCTGGACGACCTGGACGCCAACATCCGCAACTACTACTCGGTCGGCGGCAAGCTCCAGTCGATGCCGTTCAACTCCTCGATGCCGCTGCTCTACCTGAACACCGACGCCTTCAAGGAGGCCGGCCTCGACCCGGCGCAGGCCCCCAAGGACCTGGCCGAGCTGGGCGAGGTGGCCAAGAAGCTGACCAAGAAGGACGCCGACGGCAAGACCGTCCGCTACGGCTTCGGCGCCGCCATCTACGGCTGGTTCGTCGAGCAGCTGCTCGCCGAGTCCGGCGCCATGTACTGCGACAACGACAACGGCCGCGGCAACAAGGCGGGCAAGGTCGTCTTCGACTCCGCCCAGGGCGCCCAGATCGTCCAGTGGTGGGCCGACCTGGTCAAGGGCGGCTACGCGGCCAACACCGGCCGCACCACCGACGACGCCCAGGCCGCGTTCAAGGCCGGGACGGTCGCGATGCACCTGGAGTCCACCGGCGTGCTGCGCGGCTACACCGAGGCCGCGAAGTTCGGCGTCGGCACCGCGGCCTTCCCGAAGGTCACCGCCGCAGACCAGGGCGGCCCGGTGATCGGCGGCGCCTCGCTGTGGATCAGCGGCCCCGGCCACTCGGACGCCGAGAAGCGCGCCGCCTGGGAGTTCGAGAAGTTCGTCTCCGCCCCCGAGCAGCAGGCCGTCTGGCACACCGGCACCGGCTACTTCCCGGTCAACACCAAGTCCCTGGACGACCCCAAGGACAAGGAGTGGGTGGCCAAGTACCCGCAGTTCCAGACCGCGATCGACCAGCTGAAGGCCACCAAGCCGACCCCGGCCACGGCCGGCTGCCTGCTCGGCGTGATGCCGCAGGCCCGCAAGGGCGTGGAGACCGCGATCGAGCAGACCATCGCGGGCAGCAAGCCGGCCCAGCAGGCCCTGGCCGACGCGGCGAAGGAGCTCCAGCCGGCGATCGAGAGCTACAACAGCTCGGTCGGCTGAACCCGCCACGGCTGAACGCCCGGACCGCCGCGGCCGGACGCCGCCACGACGGTCGAGCGCCGCGACAAGACGGCCCGCCCCGCGCACCCCGCGCAGGGCGGGCCGCCGTCGTCCGGGGGTGCCGCCACGCCGGGTCCGCCGCGGAGGAGCGGCCGGGGGAGTGTCAGGCGGAGAGCGCCTCGCCGTCCTCCGGGAGTGCGCAGGCGGCCGCCAGTTCGTCCATGGACAGGTCGAGCGCGAAGGCCAGCGCCGCGATGGTGAAGAAGGACGGTGTGGGTGCCCGGCCCGTCTCGATCTTCCGCAGCGTCTCGGCCGAGACGCCGGCCGCCGCCGCCACCTCGACCATGCTGCGCTCGCCGCGCGCCTCGCGCAGCAGCGCCCCGAAGCGCTCGCCGCGCTCGCGCTCCCACGGGGTCAGCGGAGTCCTCACCATGCCGACGAGTCTACGGCCCCCTCGCCGCCCGGTGTCCACAGTCCGCGACCGTGATACAAATACCGGTATAAGAATTGGATCCAGGGGAGAGATGCACCATGGTCGAACTCAAGTCGGACACCGCACTGGCCGCGATGCGCGAGGCCGGACGGGTGGTCGCGCAGGCGCTGGCGGCCGTCCGGGAACAGGCGGCGGTCGGCGTGAGCCTGCTGGAGCTGGACGAGGTCGCGCGGGGCGTGCTCAAGGCGGCCGGGGCCTCCTCGCCGTTCCTCGGCTACCGCCCGGACTTCGCGCCCGTCCCGTTCCCGGCCGTCATCTGCGCCTCCGTGAACGACGCCGTCGTGCACGGCATCCCGGACGGCTACCGGCTGCGCGACGGCGACCTGGTGAGCATCGACTGCGGCGCCCTCCTGGACGGCTGGGCCGGGGACTCGGCGATCAGCTTCACCGTCGGCACCGCCCGCCCCGAGGACACCGCCCTGATCGAGACCACCCGGCGCGCCCTGGAGGCGGGCATCGCCGCCGCCGTCGTCGGCAACCGGACCGGGGACATCGCCCACGCCATCGGCACCGTCGCCCGCGCCGGCCGGTACGGCCTGCTGGACGGTTACGGCGGGCACGGCATCGGCCGCCGGATGCACGAGGACCCGCACGTGGCCAACGAGGGCCGCCCGGGCCGGGGTTACCCGCTGCGCCCCGGCCTGGTGCTGGCGATCGAGCCGATGCTGCTGGCCGGCGGACGCGACGACCACCGCACCGACCCGGACGGCTGGACGCTGCGCACCGTCGACGGCAGCCGGGCCGCCCACGTCGAACACTCCGTCGCCATCACCGAGGACGGCCCGCGCATCCTCACCCTGCCCTGAGCCGAACTGCCCTGACCCGGGCGGCCCGGAGCCGTCGGGCACCCCGTAGGCTCGGCCCCATGACCAAAGGCGTGATGTTCGACTTCTCCGGCACCCTCTTCAGGGTCGTCTCCACCGCCGAGTGGCTGGCGGCCCACACCGCCGCCACCGGCCTCGTCCTGCCCGCCCGGGAGGAGGCCGAACTGGTGGCCCGGCTGGAGGAGTTCGGCGCCCTGCCCGGCGGGGTGCCGCCGCGCCGCATCCCGCCGGAGGTCCAGCAGGCCTGGGACACCCGGGACTTGACCCCCGAGCTGCACCGCGCCGCGTACACCGCGCTCACCCGGGCCGCGGAGCCGCCCGCGGCCCTCGACGTGGACGCCCTCTACGAGTCCCACTGGGCGCCCGCGAACTGGCGCCCCTACCCGGACGCCGTCCCCGTGCTGCGCGAGCTGCGCCGCCGGGGCGTGCCGGTCGCGGTGGTGAGCAACGTCGGCTGGGACCTGCGGCCGATCTTCCGCGCGCACGGCCTGGACGAACTGGTCGACGTCTACGTGCTGTCCTGCGAGGTCGGCGCGCAGAAGCCCGACCCGGTGATCTTCGAGACCGCCTGCGAGCGGCTCGGCCTCGCCCCGGCCGACGTCCTGATGGTCGGCGACGACCTCACCTGCGACGGCGGCGCGACCGCGCTCGGCTGCGGCTTCCACCCCGTCGAGTACCTGCCCGTCGACCGGCGTCCGGACGCCCTCACGCGGCTGCTGGCCACCCTGCCCGGGTGAGCAGACCGGATCGGCGGGGGTGACGCAGGACACGAGGTGGGGCGCCCGCGGCCGGAGTACCGTGCGGGGGCATGAGTGACCAGGATTTCACCACACGCATCACCGTCCGCGGGTACGAGACCGACTCCCAGGGCCACCTCAACCAGGCCGTCTACCTCCAGTACGCCGAGCACGCCCGCTGGGAGTACCTGCGGGCGGCCGGGATCCGCCAGGCGGACCTGGTGGCCGAGGGGGTCGGCCCGGTGGTCCTGGAGACCACGGTCAAGTACCTGCGGGAGCTGCGCGCGGGCGACTCGGTGGAGGTCGGCTGCTCCTTCACCTGGCGGGACGGCAAGACCTTCCAGCTGGTGCAGCGGCTGGTCCGCGAGGACGGCGTGCTGGCCGCCGAGATCACCGGGGTCGGCGGCATCCTGGACCTGACGGAGCGCAGGCTGGTCGCCGACCCGCGCGAGCCGCTGCGCGCGCTGGCCACCGACCCGGACCTGCTCGGCCTCTGAACGGACCGGCTCCGCTCCACCACCCCCGCTCCCCACGGCTGGAGGCCGCGACCGGCGGCGGTCTCCACCGCGACCCGGGGGATTTCCCCACCCCGGACCGGCCTGCTGTCCGGATGGGCCCAAGTGCCCTGCCACAGCAGACTCTTGGGCATGACGAAGCCCACCCGCACCATCACCGCCGCGGCCACCGCGGCCGCCGCCCTCGCCGTCACCGCGCTGAGCGCCCTGCCCGCCGGTGCGGCCGACGCCGTGCCGTCCGGGAGGGACGGCCTGAGCTGGGAGGCCTGTGCCGGCACCCTGGACGACAGCCCCCAGCGGTGCGCCGAGGTCAGCGTCCCGCTGGACTACGCCGACCCGAACGGCCCCCGCATCACCCTCGCCGTCTCCCGGATCGCCGCCGCCGAACCCGGCCGGCGCCGCGGCGTCCTGCTGGCCGTCCCCGGTGGGCCGGGCGGCTCCAGTCTCGACCTCGTCCACGGCATGGCCGGACGCCTGCCGCAGCCCGTCCGGGACCACTACGACGTGGTCGGCTTCGACCCGCGCGGCGTCGGCCGCTCCACTCCGGTCAGCTGCGGGCTCGACCCGGCCGACCTGTCGATGGTCAAGCTGCGTCCCTGGCCGGCCGCCGACGGCTCGATCGACGGGAACCTGGCCACCGCCCGCCGCGTCGCCGAGACCTGCGCCCGCAACGGCGGCCCGGTGCTGCGCAGCATCTCCACCCGCAACGAGGCCCGCGACATCGACAGCATCCGCCGCGCCCTCGGCGAGCGCCGCCTCTCCCTCTGGGGCGTCTCGTACGGCACCTACGCGGGCGCCGCCTACGCCACCATGTTCCCCGAGCGGACCGACCGGATCGTGCTGGACAGCAACGACGACCCGGATCCGGCGCGGGTCGGGCGCGGCTGGCTGGAGGCCTACGGCCGGGGCATCGAGGACCGCTTCCCGGACTTCGCCAGGTGGGCGTCCGCTCCGGACAACCCGAACCGGGTCGCGGACACCCCCGAGGAGGTCCGGCCGCTCTTCCTCGACCTCGCCGCCCGCCTCGACCGGGCCCCGATCCCCTGGGAGGGCGCCAACCCGGCGGAGCTGAACGGCAACGTGCTGCGCGAGACCCTGTTGGAGACCATGTACGCGGACAGCAGGTTCCCGGAGCTCGCACGGCTGATGCTGGCCGGTCTGGGCCGGGCCGAGCTGCCGGCGGCGCCGGTGCTGAGCGAACAGGCCGCGCAGGCCGTGCAGAACAACGCCGCGGTCTCGGTCGGCACCCTCTGCAACGACGTCCGGTGGCCCACCGACCCGGCCGGCTACACCAAGGCCGTCGCCGAGAACCGGGCCGCCCGTCCGCTCACCGCCGGCCTGCCGGTGAACGTGATGCCCTGTGCCTTCTGGCCGTTCGCGCCCGCCGAGCCGCCGGTGCGGGTCACCGACCGCGGCCCGGCCAACGTGCTGCTCACGCAGAACCTGCGCGACCCCGCGACGCCGTACGCCGGTGCGCTCAAGCTGCGGGCGGCCTTCGGGGACCGGGCGCGGATGGTGACGGTGGACTCGGGCGGCCACGGCGTCTACGGGGCCAACGGGAACGCCTGCGGCGACCGGGTGGTGACGGACTACCTGGTGAGCGGCCACCGCCCGGCCCGGGACGTCTTCTGCCCGGCGGGCTGAGCGGCTGAGCGGCTGAGCGGCTGAGCGGCTGAGCGGCTGATCCGGCGCGGGCGTCGCGGCCCGAGCGCCGCAGGAGGCGGGCGCGCGGGGCGACCAGCCGTAGACGAACGGCCCTTGTCTCCGCGCGCACGCCCGTTCGACCCTCGGGAATGAGTCGAATCCGTCGCGATTTTGTGACAATCCTTCACCAGCACCGGCCTCCCAGGGCCTGGTGACGGCCGTAATGTTCGATCTATGTCACCGAAGAGCCGCATACCCGCCGCCTCGGACCCGGGCGACACCTGGGTGCCGCGCCCGAGGCGCCGCGCGACCCCGATCGGCATCCTGGGCCACGCGGCCACCTTCCTCGGCGCCAGCGTCCTGGGCGGCGTCCTGCTGGCGGGCCTGATCCTCCCGGCGGCCGGGGCGGTCGGACTCGGGGCGAAGAACGGCGCCGAGGGCTTCGAGAGCATCCCCGACGACTTCATGACCCCGCCGCTGACCCAGGCGACGCAGATCTTCGACGCCAAGGGCGGCCTGATCGCCAAGGTGTACGAGCGCGACCGGACCGTCATCCCCGCCGACCAGATGTCCCCGCTGATCCGCACCGCGCAGGTCGACATCGAGGACGCCCGCTTCTACGAGCACGGCGCCGTCGACCTCAAGGGCATCCTGCGCGCGATCACCAAGAACGCGGAGAGCGGAGCCGCCGTCCAGGGCGCCTCCACGCTGACCCAGCAGTACGTGAAGAACGTCAACGTGGAGAAGGCCGGGGACGACCTGGAGGCGGTGCGCGAGGCCCAGCGCAAGACCCTCGGCCGCAAGATCCAGGAACTCCGGTACGCCATCAAGCTGGAGGAGGACCTGACCAAGGACCAGATCCTCACCAACTACCTCAACATCACCTTCTACGGCCACCAGGCGTACGGCATCCAGGCCGCCTCCCAGCGCTACTTCAGCAAGGACGCCAAGGACCTCAGCCTGCCCGAGGCGGCGATGCTCGCCGGGCTGGTGCAGAACCCGTCCCAGTACGACCCGAAGCTGCACCCGGTGGCCGCCCAGAAGCGCCGCGACACCGTCATCGACAAGATGGTGGAGAGCAAGCACATCACCGCGGACCAGGCCCGGGAGGCGAAGGCCGCCCCGCTCGGCCTCGCCTACAAGGACCCGCGCAACGGCTGCATCACCGCCCAGGCCGGTATGGGCTTCTTCTGCGACTACGTCCGGCACGTGGTCAAGCAGGAGCCGGTGTTCGGCAAGAGCGCGGCCGAGCGCAAGAAGCTGTGGGACACCGGCGGCCTGAACATCTACACCACGCTGGACCCGGACAAGCAGGCCGCCGCCCAGAACGCCGTCTCCACCAAGGTGTACGTCACCGACCCGGTCTCGGCCGCGATGACGATGGTCGAGCCCGGCAGCGGCAAGATCCTGGCGATGGCGCAGACCCGCCCGTACGGCCTGGCCAAGGAGAAGAACGAGACCGTCGTCAACTACAACGTGGACGCGGCGATGGGCGGCGGCATCGGCTTCCAGCCCGGCTCCAACTTCAAGCCGATCGTGGCCGCGGCCGCCCTGGAGGCCGGTCTGCCGCCCACCCAGCGGTACGACTCGCCCAACCGGATGGACTGGCCGACGATGAGGACCTGCGACGGCACCTGGAAGAACCTCAGCAAGGGGAAGAAGGAGGGGACCATCCCCAACGAGAGCGCCTCCGAGGTCGGCCCGTACGAGCTCAAGCAGGCCATGGCGCTCTCCGTGAACACCTACTTCGTGCAGATGGAGCAGGAGATCGGCCTCTGCGCGGTCAAGCAGATGGCCAACAAGCTGGGCATGGAGGGCAAGGCGGACGGCTCGGCGCTGCAGGAGGTGCCCGCGCTCGGCCTCGGCACCCAGGAGGTCAGCCCGCTGACCATGGCCAACGTGTACGCGACCTTCGCCGCCCGGGGCACCTACTGCGCGCCGATGGCGATCAACCGGATCACCACGGTGGACGGCGCGGACGTCCCGGTGCCCCCGGCGCGGTGCAGCCAGGCGATGTCCGAGGACACCGCCGACGTGATCAACAGCGTGCTGCTCGGGGTGACCGAGAAGGGCGGCACCGCGCGGGACCTCGGCCTGGACGACCGCCGTCAGATCGCCGGCAAGACCGGGACGACGGACGAGAAGAAGTCCGCCTGGTTCACCGGCTACACCGGCAACCTGGCGGGCTCGGTCTGGCTGGGCAGCCCCGGCACCAAGGTGCCGATGCGCAACATCCGGATCGGCGGCAAGTACCAGGCCGAGGTCTTCGGCGCCACCGGCCCCGGCCCGATCTGGCAGCAGGCGATGAGCGACGCGGTGCGGAACATGCCGGAGAAGGACTTCACCACCGTCTACATCCCGGACCCGGTGCGGCGGGACACCAACTGCACCACCCCCGGCGGCTCGCCGGGCCCGGCCACCTGCACCGGCGCCCCCGCCACCGGCGGCAAGCCGCGCGGCGTCAACCCGGCCCCCGGCCGCACCGGGCCCTCCGTCCCGCCCGGCGCCACCGACCCCGAGGGCCAGTGACCGCCTGAGGACCGGCGAACCGCCCGGCCCCGCACGGGTACGGCTGCCCGTGCGGGGCCGCGGCGCGTCGGCGGGCGGGGACACGCACGGGTTCGAGGGCGGGTCCGAGGGCGGGGTCGACGCAGGTCAGCGGTCGGCGAGGAGCGCCGGGGCCGGGCGCACCGCGCCGACCGGTTCGCCGTGCCCGAGGACGGGGACGGTGGCCAGTTCGGTGAGGGTGTCGTCGGTGTCCACCGGGACGCCGAGCCGCCGAAGCGCGGCGACCAGGACCACGGGGCGGGCCCGGGTGGAGCCGTCCGCGATCTTGAGCGCGACGGAGGAGCCGTCGGGGAGCGCCAGGGCGTAGACCCCTTCCGCGCCGTCCTTGGCGACCGAGCCGGGGAGGGCGCGCATCAGGCGGGTCACGTCCCGACCGGTCCCGCCGACGTATTCGGCGTGCTCGTTCATCGCCCGGGCGACCCGCCGTTCCAGCGAACCGGCCGGGCCCGTCGCCAGGGTGGCGAAGGCCCGGGCCAGGCCGCGGTAGCCGATGGCGAACAGCGGCGCCCCGCAGCCGTCCACGCCGGTCGCGGCGACCTTCTCGCCCGCCAGGTCCTCGACGGTCTCGCGCAGGGCCCGCTGCAGGGGATGGCGGGGGTCGAGGTAGGTGGCCGTGTCCCAGCCGTTGGCGACACAGGTCGCGAGCATCGCGGCGTGCTTGCCCGAGCAGTTCATCGTCAGCGGAGTGGGACCGCCGCCGGCCGCCAGGTGGTCCCGCAGCGCGGCGTCCCCGATGGGCAGCGCGGCCGTGCAGCGCAGTGCGCGGGCGTCGAGGCCGGCACCGGAGAGGATCGCGCGTACGCCCCCGAGGTGGAAGGCCTCGCCGGAGTGGCTGGCGCAGGCCAGGGCCAGCAGTTCGCCGTCCAGGCCGAGCCCGGCCCGCAGCATGCCGAGGGCCTGGAGCGGCTTGTTGGACGACCGGGGGTACATCGGGCGGTCGGTCTCGCCGACGCTCAGGACGGTCCGCCCGTCCGGCCCGGTCGCGAGGACCGTCCCGTGGTGCACCGACTCCAGGAAGTCACCTCGCCACACCTCCGCCACCATCGCGTGCACGGCGCATTCCCCTCTCCTCGGCCCCACGGCCGAATCTCCTCGGCCCGACGGCCCGAGGGACGACCCAAAGTGTCAACAGTTATCACTCTAACCCTGTCTGCGCCGATGCCGCGGCCGGGTGCTGACATACTCGGGTCAGGCCCTGTCCACCGTCGTCCGCCGCCCCCCCGGCGTCGCGGCCGTCGCCCCGGGCACACCCCCTCACCTGGCCGGACGACGGAACGGCCAGTCCCGAACGGACGGACACCACCCATGTCAGAGACCCTCCGGCGCGGCCTGGCGGGCCAGCTCGTCGGCGCGCTCCGCGAGCGCATCCTCACCGGCGAGATCCCGTCCGGAACCCGGATCAACGAGGTGGAGGTCGCCCGGGAGCTGGGTGTCAGCAGAGGGCCCCTGCGCGAGGCCATCCGGCAGCTCGTCAGCGAGGGCCTGCTGGTGCACGTGCCCAACAAGGGTGCCGTCGTCTTCGAGGCCGGCGTGGCGGAGGTCGAGGCGCTGTTCGAGCTGCGGTCCGCGCTGGAGACCGCCGCCGCGCGCCTGGCCGCCGGGCGGCGCGACCGCAAGGACGTCACGGCGCTGCGCCGGGCGTGCGACCGGTCGAGGAAGCTGATGGCCGGGGGTCGCCGGTTCGCCCACCGCAGCAGCCTCGACTTCCACCGCGCACTGCTCGACGCGGCCCGCAGCCCCCGCATCGCCGAACAGGTGGAGCGCGTGCACCAGCAGATCACCGTGCTCCGCAGCCTGCACAACGTGCCGACCTCGCACACCGAGGCCTCGATGGCCGACCACGAGGAGCTCGCGGAGGCCATCGCCGAAGGCCGTGCCGACCGCGCCGCCGAGGTGATGGCCCGCCACCTCGACCGGGTGCGGGAACAGATGATCGCGCACATGGCGGACAGCGGCGACGCCGGGGTCGTGACGCCGGAGCAGTGACACCGGGGGGTGACGCCTGGGCCGTGACGCCTGGGCCGTGGCACCGGGGTGTCCGGTGTCGACGGGCCCGGGCCGGTCCGCCCTACCTCGCGAGTACCGGCTCGCCGCTGTCCTGGTCGAGGTTGAACACCCGCCGGTAGGAGTCGGTGACGACGGTGATCTGCGAGCGACCGGTCCAGCTCGCCTCCACCAGCCGGGCTTCGCCGTCGCCCCGGCCGATGTCGGCCAGCGACCAGCGCCGGGCCGACCAGCCCTCGCCGCTCTCCAGCAGCACCTGCCAGTGCTCCCCGGACTCCGGCCCGGTGGCGTACGAGCGGTGCACCACCACCAGGGCGCACTCGGCGCCGGCCGGGGCGTCCTCCCGGCTGCGGGTCTCGGCCGCCGACACCTTGTGCGCGGCCACCACCCCGAGCAGGAACACCACCCCGGCGGTCACCGTGACGGCCCGGGTGGCCGTCCGCACCGCAGTGCGCAGGTCGCCCAGCCAGGCGGCCGCGATCAGCGCCGCCAGCGCGCCGCCGAGCAGCAGCTCCGGCCGGTTGAACAGGTCGGCCACCAGCATCCGCCCGCCCGAGCGGCTCTCCCACTGCCCCTCGGTGTAGAGCAGGACGGCGGCCAGCCCGCCGACCGCCAGCAGCCGGACCAGGACGCGCCTGGCCCGGGACGTCCGTCGGCTCATCGTCCCCCGGCCCATCGTCCCCCGGTCCATCGTCCCCCGGTCCATCGTCCCCCGGTCCATCGTTCCCCCGCCCGTCGTTGCTCCGCCCCCGTTGCCGCGGTCACAGCTCGGCGAGCAGCTTCCGGCCCTCCGGCCAGTCGCCCAGTCCGGAGTCGGAGTTGAGGTGCCCGTACGCGCCCGGTTCGACGTACCGGGCGCCCCAGGCGGTGGCAAATGCGCGGGCGCGCTCGGGGGAGACCCACGGGTCGTCGGTCGAGGAGACCACCACGGCCGGGAACGGGAAGGGCTCCAGCGCCACCGGACGGAAGTCCACCAGCTCCGGGACCTCGGCGGTGTCGACGTCCGCCGGGGCCACCAGCAGCGCGCCCCGGACGGCGGCGGTCCGCTCGGCGGAGGCGGTGGCCACCCAGTGGGCCGCCGTGACGCAGCCCAGGCTGTGGGCGACCAGCACCACCGGGCCCTCGGCGGCGGCCGCGGCCACCGCCGCGTCCACCCGGGCCACCCAGTCCGGCCGCTCCGGGTGGTCCCAGTCCGCCTGCCCGACCCGGCGGAAGGACTCCGGCTCGGCCGCCTCCCAGCGGGTCTGCCAGTGCTCGGGGCCGGAATTCTGGTAGCCGGGGAGGACGAGGTAGGTGGTGGGGTCGGTCATGGGCTCCTCCGCGGGAAGGACGGTCGTGGGCAGCAGGAGTCTAGGACGCGGGCCGCCGGCCCCCGCAGCCGGGCGTCCGACCGTCGTGCACCCCTCACAACCGGCGCGCGCACGTCCGTGTGCGCCGTTGTGCGCTCGGTGCGCCCCGTTGCCAACGGTGACCTCGGTACGGGAGGTTGGACCGGGCCCGGGCCGGCCGCCACGGCCCGGCGCCCGTACCCGACCTGAGGCTCGACCACGTGGAGGGATGTCGGCGATGACATCGAAGATCCTGCTCGTCACCGGGGACGCCGCCGAGTCACTGGAGGTGTTCTACCCGTACCAGCGGCTGCGCGAGGAGGGCTACCAGGTCGACATCGCGGCCCCGACGAAGAAGCGCCTCCAGTTCGTGGTGCACGACTTCGTCGAGGGGTTCGACACCTACACCGAGAAGCCCGGCTACACCTGGCCCGCCGACGTGGCCCTCGCCGACGTCGACCCGGCCGACTACGTGGCCCTGGTCATCCCCGGCGGCCGCGCCCCCGAGTACCTGCGCAACGACCCGGACGTGCAGCGGATCGCGCAGCACTTCTTCGCCGAGGACAAGCCCGTCGCCCAGATCTGCCACGGCCCGCTGATCACCGCCGCCGCCGGCGTGCTGGACGGCCGCCGCACCTCCGCCTACCCGGCGCTGGCCCCGGACGTGAAGGCGGCGGGCGCCGAGTTCGTGGACGGCGAGGCCGTGGTGGACGGCACGGTCGTCTCGGCCCGCGCCTGGCCCGACCACCCGGCGTGGCTGCGCGCCTTCGTCGAGGTCCTGCGCACCAAGGCGCCGCTGAGCTGACCGGGCGTACCGGGCCCGTCCCCGGAGCCGTACCCCGAGCCGTCTCGGTGTACGGCTCCGGGATCCGTAGGGGTCCGCCGCCCGCCCGGAGGGGGACGACCGCGCGGCCGGTGTCGGGAATGGTGTCAAGTGACCGGGTGTACAGGGGAGTTGACGATCTCCTCCCTCCCCGGACCAGGAGGACGGCATGACCGTCGACCGTACCGCCCCGACCACCGCACGCCGCCGGCCGGCCCTGCGCGCCGCCGTCGCGGCCACCCTCCGCGCCCTGCTCGGCGGCCACCTGCTGCGCCCCGCCGAACTCGCCGCGATGAAGGAGACCACCACCCACGGCGAGGGCCGGAGTTACGGCCTCGGCCTCCAGCGCCTGGACACCCCGTGCGGCCCCTTCCGGGGCCACGCCGGCGGCAACCCCGGCTACAGCACGATGATGCTGTCCTCCCCGGACGGGGCACGGCAGTACGCCGCCGACGCCACCGTCTACGACGTCCCGGACGAGGCCGCCGCCCGGGCGGCCTGGGACAAGGTGACCGTCACCGCCCTCTGCGGGCCCCGGCCCGGAACCGCCGTACCCGACCTCGCCCGCACGGCGCCGTGACCGACCCCCTACGCTGACGGCGAGCCGACGGCCCACCGTCACCAGGAGGACGAGACATGGCAGAGCCGCTGATCGCCGCAGTCGGGGGCCGGGTGCCCGCCGTCGACCCGGGCGCCTTCGTGGCGCCGAACGCCGTCGTGGTCGGGGACGTGACCGTCGCCGCCGGCGCCGGCATCTGGTACGGCGCGGTGCTGCGCGGCGACGCCGAGTCGATCAGCGTCGGCGCGGGCAGCAACATCCAGGACAACTGCACCCTGCACGCCGACCCCGGCTTCCCGCTGGTGGTCGGCGAGCGGATCTCGGTCGGCCACAACGCCGTGCTGCACGGCTGCACCGTCGAGGACGACGTGCTGGTGGGCATGAACGCCACCGTGCTCAACGGCGCCCGGATCGGCACCGGCTCGCTGGTCGCGGCCGGCGCGGTGGTGCCGCAGGGCATGGTCGTGCCGCCCGGCTCGCTGGTCGCCGGCGTCCCGGCCAAGGTCCGCCGGGAGCTGACCGAGGAGGAGAGGGCGGGCATCACGTCCAACGGCGCCGGCTACCAGCTGCTCGCCGACGCCCACCGGGACATACGGCCCGTCTAGCTAGGCGGTGACCATCGCGGCCGTCGCTTCCGCCGCCGGGTGCGTCGCCGGTCCCGCCGCCGGTTCCGTCGCCACCGGGTCGGGCCGGCGCCGGTCGACCGTCCAGGCGAGCACCGCGATCACCGTCCCCGTGGCGGCCAGCCCCGCGCCGACCAGCGTCGGCGCGGTCCAGCCGAGTCCGGCGTCCAGCGCCAGTCCGCCGAAGTACGCGCCCTGGGCGTTGGCCAGGTTGAAGGCGCCCTGGACGGTCGCCGAGGCGAGGGTCGGCGCGCTGCGCGCCTTCCGGAGCACCAGGGTCTGCACGGCCGGCACGATCGCGAAGCCGAACAGCCCGATCAGCACCACCGTGACCGCCGCCGACCAGCGGGCGTGCGCCGTCACGGCGAACAGCGCGAGGGTGGCGGAGAGCAGGACGAAGGCCGCGCACACGGTGGGGCGCAGCGCCCGGTCGGCGGCGTACCCGCCCAGCACGTTGCCGATCGTCATGCCGACCCCGAACAGCGCCAGCACCAGGGTCACCGAGCCGGTGGCGTACCCGGAGACGTTCGTGAGCAGGGGGGCGATGTAGCTGTAGCAGGCGAAGAAGCCGCCGCAGCCGAACACCACGGTGGCCAGCGCCAGCCAGAGCTGCCCGCTGCGGAAGGCCCGCAGCTCGTGCCCGAGCCCGGACTGGCCGGGGGAGGGCAGCGCGGGCACCAGCCGGGCGATGGCGACCGTCCCGGCGGCCGCGATCAGCACGACCACCAGCATGGTCGCCCGCCAGCCCAGGTGCTGGCCGAGCAGGGTCGCGGCCGGGACGCCGACGATGTTGGCGACGGTCAGGCCGGAGAACATCACGGCCACCGCCCGGGCCCGCCGGTCCGGCGCGACCAGTTCGGCCGCCGCCACCGCGCCCGCCCCGAAGAAGGCGCCGTGCGGCAGCCCGGTGATCAGCCGGGCGGCGGCCAGGGTCCAGAAGTCCGGGGCCACCGCGCACAGCAGGTTGCCGGTCGCGAACAGCCCGGCGAGCGCCACCAGCACCGCCTTGCGCGGCCGGCCGGCGGCCAGCGCGGTCAGCAGCGGCGCACCGACCACCACCCCCAGCGCGTACGCCGAGATCAGCCAGCCCGCCTGCGGGATGGAGACGTGGAGACTGTCGGCGACCTGGGGGAGCAGCCCCATGGCGGCGAATTCGGTGGTTCCGATGGCGAACGCGGTGACGGCCAGCGCGAGCAGCGCGAGAGGCAAGGGGGTGACTCCGGAGTGATGCCGACGGACCGGGGAAGCGCGCGGCGGGATGAAATGGACGAAGGTGGGACGAATTCGTTCATCGGGCATCCTAATCCGGCCGGATGACGGCGCCGTGAGGTGCTCGTGACGAGAGGGAGTCGCCGACACGGCTCCCGCGAGCGAGACTGGGAGCATGTGCCGCAACATCAAGACGCTGCGACCCCCCGTCACGCCCGACGCCGGCGAGGAGGACTTCCACGCCGCCGCGCTCCAGTACGTCCGCAAGGTCTCCGGCTTCCGCGCCCCCGCGGCGCACAACCGGGAGGCCTTCGACCGCGCGGTGGAGGCGGTCGCGGAGGCCACCGCCCGGCTGCTCGCGGAGCTGGAGGTCCGCGGTTCGCACATGCCGGCCGCCGTGCCGGCCGAGGCCGCCGGGTAGGCAGGAGCAGGTGTGATGGAACCCGCCGAGCGCTACGCCCTCACCTTCCCCGGAACCCCGGGCACCCAGGCCCCGCAGGACGTCGTGGTGGTCACCCGCACCGATGCGAGCGGGCCGGGCGGCCATCCGGTGTACGAGGACGAGAGCGGCATCGTCCGGGCCGAGATCAGCGACGCCGGCGAGGTCCGGATGCTCGCCAGCGGCGGCCACCAGAGTCCGCATGTGCCGGTGCACGCCCACCCGATGCCCTGAACCGGCCCGACCGCGGTCGGCCGGAGCCGGGAACCCTGGGCGAGGCTGTCCGCCGTCGGGCACAATCGCCGTATGACCACAGCGAGTTGGCAGGGCGTCGTGATCGCCGAGAGCGCGGACACCGTCGTCGTCGAGGGCAACCACTACTTCCCGGCCGAGGCGGTGCGCGCCGAGTACCTGCGCCCCTCGGAGACCACCACGGTGTGCGGCTGGAAGGGCACCGCCGGCTACTACACCCTGGAGGTGGACGGGCGGACCAACCCGGACGCCGCCTGGTTCTACGCCGACCCGAAACCCGAGGCCGAGCACGTGCGCGACCGGGTGGCCTTCTGGCGGGGGGTGGAGGTCGCCGACTAGGCCGTTCCAGGCCGTTCCGGGCCGTGCCGTCGTCGCGAAAGGGGCACCGGATTCCCATGGCAGTCTTCCGCAGGCCGGGCCGCTCCCGGCCGGTCCCCGAGCCCGACCTGAGCGAGCAGCTCGCCGAACTGGTCGAGGAGTCCGAGCAGCCCGTCGGCCCGGTCGCCGAGTACGCGGCGGAGCAGCGCGGCCGCGGCCGGGCCGTGGTGCTGCACACCGCCCGGCTGCTCGGCCACGGTGGCCGGGCCGCCGCCAGGGGAGCGGCCAGGGGCGCCGTGTACGGCGGCAGGGCCCTGACCGAACAGCTGGTGCAGACCGCTCCCCGGATCCCGGTGCGCGACCTCGCCACCCTGCGGGCGCAGCACCCGGAGGCGGCCTTCCCGGAGCAGCTGGCCGACCTGTTGGTCGCCGGCGCCGTCCGGGCCTCCAGCGCGCTCGGCGCGGGCGTCGGAGCGGTGGCGATGCTGCCGGTGCCGCCCGCGATGCCGGTGGAGATCGCCGCCGAGACGCTCGCGGTGGCGGCCGTGGAGATCAAGCTGATCGCCGAGCTGCACGAGGTCTACGGCACCCCGGCGCAGGGCACCGCCACCCATCGGGCGGGTGCTTACCTCGGGGCCTGGGCCAACCGCCGAGGGATCGACGCGAGCCTGCTGGTGCGGCCCGCCGGCTTCGCCGCGCTGGCGATCAGCTCGGAGGTGCGCCAGCAGGTCCGCCGCCGGCTGACCCGCAGCTCGCTGCGGCACCTTCCGGCGGTGATGCCGCTGCTGGTCGGCGCCGGCATCGGCGCGACCATGAACCGCCGCGACACCCGCCGGCTGGCCGGCGAGGTGCGGCAGGACCTGCGCGAGCGCCGCCCGGCGGACGGCAGCTACTGGGCCGCGGCCGCGCCGGCGCCGAAGGGCGCGAAGGCTCCGTAACCGTGGGGAGCCGTGGGAGTCGTGGTGGGCCCAGGGAGCAGCACGGCGGGAGCAGCACGGCGCGCCCGGGAGAGGTCCCGGGCGCGCCGTCGTTCCGCCACCCGCCGGGCTTCCCGGGGGTTCCTAGAGCTTCGGGGGCGCCGGGGCACCCGCGCCGCGGCCGGCCTTGACGCCGTTCACCATCGCCTGGTGGATCGCCCGCGCGGTGCTCTCGTCGCCCGCCGGTACCGGGCTGCCTGCGACCGTGTACCAGTCCAGCGCGCCGGTGTACTGGACGGTCAGCCTGGCCTCGCCGTCCACCCAGGTGGTGTGCACGGTGAGGTCGCCGGAGATCGGGCCGACCTCGGTGGTGGTGACTCCACCGGGGCCGCTGATGATCGATTGGGTGGTCCAGGTCGCCCACGACGTGCGCGGGTCCGCGGGCTGCCGGGCCTGACGGTTGCCTTGGTCGTGTTCGGTCATGCGCCTATCCTCCCCCGCGGGTGGACCGCCGCCTGAGCAGCGACACCTGCGGTCGCGGCGACCGCCCGGTCCCACCGGGCGGTCGAGTCGGTACGGCGGACGGTCAGCCGGGTTGGCCGGGTTCGTCCAGCATGGGGGCGCCCTCCGCCTGGGAGGTGTCCTGAGCGTGCAGGTTCTGCATCGAGGGGACTCCCTCCTCGGGGTCCGCGGCGCGGACGTCCTCGTCTTCCTCGGTGCTCACCTTGGAGCGGTCGCTCATGTCGGTCATCGCGGGCTCCGTCTCCTCGGCCGGTCCCGGCGCGCCGGGGCGCGGGCGCGGCAGGGCCGGTGGTGTCTCTTCGCCCTCCCAGCCTGCCTCCGCCCCGGCGCCGGGGCCAGTCGGGTGACCCGGCGGGCTTCCGCGGGGCTCCGCGGGCCTCACCCGGACCCGATTCGGGCCTCACCCGGACCCACCCGCCACGCGGGTCTCACCCGGACCCGCCCGGACCCGCCCGGACGCATCCGGCCTCACCCGGTCGTCACCAGGCGACGGGCAGTGACCGCATGCCGTAGATGAACGCGTCGGTGCGGAACTCCAGCTCCTCGTGGGGGACGGTCAGCCGCAGCCCGGGCAGTCGCCGGAAGAGCGTGGCCAGCGCGATCTGCAGCTCGGCGCGGGCCAGCGGCTGGCCGAGGCACTGGTGCACGCCGAAGCCGAAGGCCAGGTGCCGCCGGGCGTCCCGGTCCAGGTCCAGCTCCTCGGCCGGCCGGCCGGCGCCGCCGAACACCTCCGCGTCCCGGTTGGCGGTGGAGAGCATCGCCATCACGCCCTCGTCGGCCCGGATCGTCGTGCCGGCCAGCTCCACGTCCTCCAGCGCGACCCGGGCCACCCCGGTGTGGATGATGGTGAGGTGGCGCAGCAGCTCCTCCACCGCGCCGGGCAGCGCGGCCGGGTCGGCCAGCCTGCTGATCTGCTCCGGCTGCTCCAGCAGCAGGGCGGTGGAGAGCGAGATCATGTTCGCGGTCGTCTCGTGCCCGCCGACCAGCAGCAGGAAGCCGGTGCTGGCGATCTCCTGCGTGGTGAGGTCGTCGCGGACGGCGAGACGGCTGAGGATGTCGTCCTGCGGCTCCTTGCGCTTGCGGGCCGTCAGCTCCTTCAGGTACTCCAGCATCTCGTCCCGGGCGTCCAGGAGTTGCTCGGGTGAGCTGCTCCGGCTGAGCAGCGCCCGGCTGACGCGCTGGAAGAACTCGTGGTCCTCGTACGGGACGCCGAGCAGCAGGCAGATCACCAGCGAGGGGATGGGCAGCGCGAAGTCGGCGACCAGGTCGGCCCCGGTGCGGCCTGCGGTCATCGTGTCCAGCGTCTCGTCCGTGATCCGCTGGATGTCCGGGCGCATCGCCTCGATCCGCTTGACCAGGAAGTCGCCGGTGACCATGCGGCGCAGCCGGTTGTGCTCGGGGTCGTCGAGGTTCAGGAAGCTCGGGTTCTCGGTGATCCGATCCCGGCCGCCGGCGATCAGCAGGGGGAAGGACGGGTGGCGCACGTCGGAGCTGAACCGGCGGTCGGACAGGATGGCGCGGACCTCGGCGTAGCCGGTGACGAGCCAGACGGACTCGCCCCCGGGCATGGTGGCGCGGGTCAGGCTGGAGGTGGCGGCGGCCTCGGTGTACGCGGGGGGCGGGCCGTACGGACAGCCGGCCGAGTGCCGGGCCGGGAGGGCGAGGGCGGGGGCGGTGGAGGAGCTAGTCAAGGCGGGGTCTCCTTGCGTCGCGATGGTTCACCGGTGGGGGCGTGCTTGTTGAGCGTTCGTCGGTTGCGGTTGCGGTTGCGGGCGCGGTTGGGGTGGCGGCCGCTGGATCTCGCTGGGGTCGGCGGTCGGACCGGCGGGCGGGGGTCAGTCGTCGACCGCGACGGCCTCGGCCTCCGCCGGCTCGTCCTCGACCACGGTGATCGCACCGCCCGGGCAGAGCTGGGCGGCCAGTCTGAGGTCGGCGAACTGATCGGGCCGGAACGACATCTGACGGAGCCTCACCAGACTGTCGTCGTCGTCCTGGTCGAAGACCTCGGGAACGTTCATGACGCACAGTCCGGAGCTGCAGCAGCGGTCCCGGTCGACACTCACCTTCATGGTGGGCACCTCTCGCCAGTGCGCCGCCGGCTGCCCGGCGGCCGCCTCTCGTTGTCCATGTCAACCTAGCCGCCGCTGATCCTTCCCTGGAGGGTGCGGTGGCGGGATCGCCGAGAATGGCCGATTAGGCTCCTGTGTCAACTGCCCAGCAGTGGGGAAGGTTTGAATCGACGTCACCTCGAAGCGCGTGCGTGCCGCAGCCCCGGTCCGGGCCGACTGCCCGTGGGGTTCACAGCCCCTCGGCGGAGGCGATCTCCCGGACGGTCGCGACGGTGTCGGCCTCGTCGGCGCTCTTGTCCGGCCGGTAGCGCACCACCCGGGCGAACCGCAGGGTGAGGCCGGCCGGATAGCGGGAGCTGCGCTGCACCCCGTCGAAGGCGATCTCGACGACCAGTTCCGGTCGGACCCGCACCGTCCAGGCGTCCCGTCCGGTCTCCCGGGCCAGCAGTTCGACGGTCTGCCGGGCGAGCGTCTCGTCGGTCAGGCCCTTGAAGGTCTTGCCGAGCATCACCCACGGGCCCAGCCCCGGCTCGCCCGCGGCCCGGGCGCCCAGGTGCAGGTTGCTGAGGAAGCCCTGCCGCCGCCCGCTGCCCCACTCGGCGGCCAGCACCACCAGGTCCAGGGTGTGCCGGGGCTTCACCTTGATCCAGCCCGCGCCGCGCCGCCCGGCCGCGTACGGGGCGGCCGGATCCTTCACCAGCACGCCCTCGTGGCCGAGCGCCAGCGTCTCGCGGAAGAAGGCCAGCGCCCGGTCGCGGTCCCCGGTCTCGACCCGGGCCGGCCGCAGGCCGTCCGGCACCGCCTCGGCCAGCGCCGCCCAGCGCTCCCGGCCCGGACGGTCGACCAGGTCCTCGCCGTCCCGGTGCAGCAGGTCGAAGAAGTAGGTGTGCAGCGGGACTTCGGCGCGCAGCCGGTCCGGGTCCCGCCGGGAGGCGGTGCGTGCGGCGGTCTCCTGGAACGGGCGCGGCCGGCCGGCCGGACCGAGCGCGATCGCCTCGCCGTCCAGCACCGCCGAACCCAGCGGCAGTGCCAGTGCGGCCTCGGCCACCTCGGGGACGCGGGCGGTGATGTCGTCCAGCCCGCGGGTGAACACCGCGACCCGCCCGCCCTCCCGGTGCACCTGCACCCGGATGCCGTCCAGCTTCCACTCCACCGCGGCCGGGCCGGTGCGCTCCAGCGCGCCGGCCACGTCCGGCGCGGAGGCGGCGAGCATCGGCCGCACCGCCCGTCCCACCTCGAGCCGGAACGCCGCCAGCGCCGTCTGCCCACCGGTCAGCGCGGCCTCCGCGACCGCGCGGGCCGACCCCCGGAACATCAACGCCCGCCGCACCGCCGACGCCGGCACCCCGGCCGCCTGCGCCACGGCGTCCCCCACCACCGCGTCCAGCGCCCCCTGCCGCAGGTCCCCGACCAGCACCGCCCGCAGGAACCCCTGTTCCACCTCGGTCGCCCGTGCGAACAGCCCGTGCAACAGCCGCCGCCGTTGCGCCTGGGCCCCCGCCCCGTGCACCCCCGCGATCAGTTCCAGCTCCCGCTCCACCTCCCGCACCCCGAGCGAGGCCTCCGGCGCTGGTTCCGGCAGGCCGCGCAGCGCAGCCGGACCGATCCCGGTCCGCAGCCGCTGGGACTCCCCGGACAGCAGGGCCACCGCCGCCGCCCCCTCCACCGGCCCGAGGTCGCGCAGGCAAGCGGCCAGCAGCCCCGTCTTCGCCCGCCGTCCGGCCTCCGCCGCCACCTCCCGGGACACCGACGCCAACCGCAGCAAGCCCGCCACACCACCACCTCCACGGCCCTCAGCATCCGCCCCCGGTCCCGCTCCCGCACCACGACCCCCGCTCCCGCGGCAGGACCTCCGGCGGGCAGCCCCGTCGGTCCCGAGGCCGCCGAACGGCATCGGCGGCTCCGCTCGCCGCCGATGCCCGGGGCCCGGGTGGGTTCCTCCCGCCCACCGGATCGCGGTGGCCTGGGACCACACCACCTGCCGCCGGCCGTCGGTCTTCTCGTACGTGTCGGTGTGCCAGTACCGCGCCCTCGGGACGGCGATGCCGCCGACGCGCCCCCGAGGACGTCGTGCGGCTGCTCCTGGTCGTCGCCGACGCGCTGAAGGAGCGCTCGCCCGACCCCCGGGCCTGGCACGAGCACAGGGCCCTGTTCCTCCGTCTGATCCGTGCGGGCGCCACGGCACGGCCCCTCCCGTGACCCGTCGGCGCAAGGCGCCGCAGTGGCGCAGAGGGCGGTCGGTCTTGGCCGGGGAGGTGATCAGCGGCCGGACGACGGGGCGTCATGCTGAGGGCTCGCACCGCCTTCCGAGTGATGGAGACCGAGATGAGTGACACGCCCACGACCTCCTGGAGCGTCGGAGCGCCCGAGGCCGCCGACTACCCGGCCTGGCGCGAACTGTTCCGTGGGTACTGCGAGTTCTACCGGGTCCCGATGCCGGAGGAGAAGGCCGAGCTGGTGTGGTCCTGGCTGACGGATCCGGGGCACGAGCTGGCGGGGCTGCTGGTGCGGGACGGCGACGGTAGGCCGGTCGGGCTCGCGCACTACCGTCCGTTCGCGCGACCGCTGCACGGGGCAGTCGGGTGCTTCCTGGACGATCTGTTCGTGGCGCCGGAGGTCCGGGGCGGTGGTGCGGTCGACGCGCTGTTGGGCCGCCTGCGGGAAATCGCGGCGGAACGCGGGTGGAACACCGTCCGCTGGATCACCTCCGAGGACAATTACCGGGCCCGTGGAAAATATGACCAGGTCGCCACCCGGACCAGGTTCCTCACCTACGACATGGCTCCGGAGGCGCCGGCCGGCTGAGGCCGAGGCCCGGTCGCCGGACATTCGTTCGGAGTTTCTGTTATCGGCGCGCCGCCCGGAGGTCTCCCATGTGTCGACACCCGACCAGTCGACCCGGAACAGAAAGCGTGGCCACGTGAACAGCGACGACAGGACGACCATCCTCCCGGCGAGCGGAGGCGGCGTCGGCAGCGACAGCGGGGGCGGAACCCGCGGCCGCTCCGGCGGCCGGGCGGCGCGGCGGGCTGCGGAGCGCCACACCGGCCGGGGCCGGCGGGCGCGTCGGCGCGGCGGGATCGTGCCGGTCACCGCGGTCGTCGCCGCCGTGGCCGGCACCGGGCTGTTCGCCGCGCTGGCCGGCGCGGGCTACGCGGCGTACGGCGGCAAGCAGACCGACCGGGACGTGGCCGGCCAGTCGATGGCCGCCGACGCGCTGATCTCCGCGGAGCTGGGCACGCACGACGGCATCCAGGTGCCCGGCACCGGTGGGACGAACCCGGACGCCCTGCCCCCGGCCGGTCCCACCGCCACCGACCCGGCGGCCACGGCGAGCGCTCCGGCCGCGCCGACCGGGACCGCTCCGGCCTCCCCGTCCGCCACCCGGACCGCCAGCCCGGCGACTCCCGTGCCCAGGGCGGCCCCCCCGAGCGCCGCCCGTTCCGTCATCGACTTCCCGCTCTCCATCAAGCGACCCACCCTGCCCCCGCAGGTGGGCGGGGGAGGGGTTCCGCCGGCGGGCGGGGGTGCGGCTCCGTCGTACGCCCAGCAGGTCGTGGACCTGGTCAACGTCGAGCGGACGAAGGCCGGCTGCGGGCCGGTCAGCTCCGAGACCCGGCTGACGAATGCCGCCCAGTCGCACAGCGACGACATGGCCGACCGCAACTACTTCGACCACGCCAGCCCCGAGGGCTACCACGCCGACCACCGGATCGAGGTGGCCGGCTACAGCTGGAGCAGCTGGGGCGAGAACATCGCCCGCGGCCAGAAGGACCCGGCCGCGGTGATGAACTCCTGGATGAACAGCCCGGGCCACCGGGCCAACATCCTCAACTGCTCGTTCACCCAGCTCGGCGTGGGCGTGCGGACCGGCAACAACGGCCCGTGGTGGACCCAGGTGTTCGCGTCCCCGGCGTGAGCCGGCCCGGGCCTGACGGCTGCGGCCCGAGACGAGCGGTCCGGGCCACAGCCGTCAGATCCGAGCGGTCCGGGCCGATTTTCCGATTCCGTGCACATTGTTGTTATCTGATCACTCCACGCGGGTCTCCGAGGAGGCAGCGGCGGACGGATACGGCAAGACGGAGTGCGGACGATGAACGCTGAGGTGCAGAACAGGACCGGGACCGCCCTGGTGCTGGCGGCGCAGGCAGGCGACCGGCAGGCCCAGGAGGCGCTGGTCGCCGCCTGGCTCCCGCTCGTCTACAACGTGGCCGGCCGCGCCCTCGGCGGCCACGTCGACGTGGACGACGTCGCGCAGGAGACCATGATCCGCGCCCTGGACGGCCTGGAAGGGCTCCGCGAGCCGGAGTCCTTCCGGTCCTGGCTGGTGGCCATCACCATGAACCAGGTACGCCGTCGGTACGCCGCGGGCCAGCAGCAGCCGACCGTCGGCGGCCTGGACGAGACCTGGGAGGTCGCCGACCCCCGGGCCGACTTCACGGACCTCACCATCCTGCGCCTCGGCCTGTCCGGCCAGCGCCGCGAGGTGGCCGAGGCCACCCGCTGGCTGGACCCCGACGACCGCGAGCTGCTCGCCCTCTGGTGGTTGGAGGCCGCCGGCGAGCTGACCCGCGCCGAACTCGCCGACGCCCTCGACCTGAGTCCGCAGCACACCGCCGTGCGCGTCCAGCGGATGAAGAAGCAGCTCGAAGCGGGCCGCGTCGTCGTCCGAGCGCTCTGCGCCTACCCGCGCTGCCCCGGGCTGACCGAGCTCACCGCGGGCTTCGACGGCACTCCGAACTCGGTCTGGCGCAAGCGCATCGCCCGCCACATCCGCGACTGCGCCGACTGCGGCGGCCTCGGCCGGGACCTCTTCCCGGCCGAAGGACTGCTGGCCGGCCTCGCCCTGGTGCCAGTGCCGCTCGACTGGCCCGTACTGCTGCACTTCCAGCAGACCGCGGCCACCGTCGCCTCCTCGACGGCCGCCACCGGAGCGGGGGCCGGGGCCGGAGCGCACTCGGGTGCGGGCGCGGGAGGACACGGCGGCTGGGCCGGCACCGCGGCCCGCAAGGCCGTCCTGGCGGGCGGGGCGGCCGCGGCGGTCGCGGTGACCACCCTCGCCCTGGTCTGGCCGCAGGCCGGCGAGCCTCCGCAGGCGACGGCACCGGAGCCCACCGCCCCGGCCGCGGCACAGGACACCCCGACGGTCGCCGCCGCACCCGCCGCGTCCGCGCCGATACCGACCCCGACACCCGCGGAGAGCCCGACACCGACGGCGTCTCCCACACCGACGCCGACCGCCAGCCGCACCGCCACCGCGACACCGCAGCCCAACCCGGAACGCCAGCTGGTGGACCTGGTCAACGCCGAACGCGCCAGGGCCGGCTGCGCCCCGCTGCGGATCGACCCCCGGCTGCACGGCTCGGCCCAGAAGCACGCGGACGACATGGCCACCCGCGGCTTCTTCGACCACGTCAACCCGGAGGGCGTCCGAACCGAGGCCCGGATCACCGCCGCCGGCTACCGCTGGTCCCAGTGGGGCGAGAACCTCGACCGGGGTCCGACCACCCCGGCCGCCGTCTTCGCCCGCTGGATGGACGGCGGAATCCACCAGTCCAACATGCTCGACTGCGGATTCAAGGACATCGGCGTCGGCTTCGCCACCAGCTCCACCGGCACCCCCTACTGGACCCAGGACCTCGGAGCCCCGATGTCCTGAACCGCGGCCGACGGCGACCGGGGACCGGAGAACGGGGACCAGGACATCGGGGCCGACCGGTGCCCGACTACGCGGGAGCGGCCGCCACCAGGCCGTTCGCCGACCCGGTCACATAGCCGGTGGCCTCCCCGAGGACGCCACCCGCGTCACCGACCTGCCCGGGGACCACGTCCGGAGCGCTGCTCAGCGGCCCGGGCAGTCCCTCCTGCCCGCCCACGGCACTGGCGTGCGCACTAGGCGCGGTGAGGGAGGCCACGACACCAACGGCGAGCGAGGCAACGGCAAGCATGCTGCGCTTCTTCATGGCCGGTCCAACGACGCTGCGCCGGAAGGGTTACGGTTCGGGCCCGTCGCGGGTTCACGGCGGGGAGCGTCGGCAAGCGTTGGACGGCCCGCGAACCGACCGGGTCTCTGCCGGGCGGCCGGCGGGCCGTGGGAACCACCATGGCCCCACCCGCCCCTGCCGGTCAGGGGCGCGTACGGTGCGACCGGACGCACGGCGGCGCGCCGGGCGTGCACCAACAGCCCCAGCCGCGCCGTCAGAGCGTCCCGGAGCCCCGCGCCACCGCGGGCCCGCCCGCCACCGCGGCCCCACCCTCCCGGACCGAGCGCCCGGGAACCGCCGTGGCTCCCGGAGCTCCCGGAGCCGCCCCGGTCGGGCCGACCGGGCCCACCACCCAGTCCGGATGGCCCGGCATCGGCGGTGTCCGCAGCCCGTACAGCCAGTCCCGGAGGAAGCCCCGCAGGTCCTGACCGGACACCGCCGAGGCCGTCCGCACATAGTCCTCGGTGGACGCGTTCCCGTACCGGTGGGTGCCCAGGAAGGTGCGCTCGATCCGGTCGAAGGTCTCCGTCCCGACCTTCTCCCGCAGTGCGAACAGCACCAGCGCGCCGCCGGTGTACCGCTGGCTGTCGAAGAGGTCGGCGGCGGTGGGGGAGGCGACCGGCCCGGAGTCGTGCCGCCACTGGTCGCCCAGCCCGTAGAGGTGGCGCATCCGGTCGACCAGGGTGGTGAAGCCCCAGGCGTCAGGCCACCCGCGCTCGTAGCGGTACGTCAGTCCGTAGAAGTCGGCGTGGCCCTCGTTGAGCCAGAGGTCGGACCAGGTGGCGGGGGAGACGCTGTCGCCGAACCAGGAGTGGACCAGCTCGTGCATCATGTGCGAGCCGATCGCCGGCTCCGCCTGCCGCAGGAAGTTCGGCTTGTAGAGGGTGAGCGTCTGGGTCTCCAGACCGGTGAAGGCGAAGGCCGCCGGGTCGTCCGTGTCGACCGGCAGGATCCCGTACGTCTCGAACGGGAACGGCCCCAGGCGGGCTTCGGCCCAGGCGAGCTGGCCGGGGGTGAGGGCGAGCGCGGGCTCCAGCTCGGCGGCGCGGGCGGTCGGCACGACGTCGCGCAGCGGCAGGCCGTGCGGGCCGGTGCGTTCGCGCACGGTGTGGTCGCCGACCGAGACCTGGACCAGTTCGGTGGCCATCGGTTCGCGGGAGACGTAACGGCGGGTGGTGCGGCCGTCGCCCAGCCGCTCGGTGGCCGTCAACTCCCCGTTGGCCACGCCGAGGAGGGCGTCCGGGGCGGTCACCGCGATGGTGAACCGGGCCTTGTCGCCCGGGTGGTCGTTGCACGGGAAGACGGTGTGGGCGCTGTCCGGCTGGCCCGCCACCGCGAAGCCGTCCGGGGTGGGGACCCAGCCGGTGTGCGGCAGCGCGGCCCGGGGGTCGGCGGTGTACTCGACGGCGAGCCGGGCGGTGGCGCCCGGGCGGAACGGCCTGGCCGGAGTGACCGTCAGCTTCTCGTCGTGGGTCGCGAACCGCGCGGGCCGCCCGTCGACCCGGACGGCGCGCACGGTCAGCCCGAGCGCGTCCAGGTCCAGCCGGGCCAGGGCGCGGTCCGGCCGCACGGTGATCAGGGCCGTGCCGTCCACCGTCCTGGTCCCGGCCCGGTAGTCGAAGGCGAGGTCGTACCCGAGCGCCCGGTACCCGGTGTTCCCGAGCGAGGGGAAGACCGGATCGCCCAGCCCGTCGGCGGCGCCGGCCGTCGGCACGCTCGCCGACAGCACGACCGCACTGAGCACGAGCGAGGGAAGGAGACCGGCGCGGGGCCCGAACAAGGTGATCACCGCGATTCACGACCGGGAGCGGAGGCGGGATCCGCCGGAGCTGAACGCCTGGGCCACGGATGCTAGTGGACCGCCGGAGCGGCCCGGGCGCGATTCCTGCACCTCGGCCTCACACCGTGGTCCCCCGGACGGCCCAGGGTGATGGCGGCGCCTCCGCACGCGGGCTAACGTGAGGAGTGCATCGTCCCCTGACGGACGATCCACGGCCGTCGGAAAACCTGGCCAGGTCCGGCGGCCGTACTCCGCTGTCCGGCGCCGCGCGCCCGAACGCACCCCGTAGGCTGGCGACCGAGACGACGCCCGCGTACCGGATGCCAGGAGCCGCCGTGACCAGTCCAGCTTCACCCGTTCTGGTGATCGGCGAATGCGTCGCCGACATCGTCCGATCGGGTGTGGCGCCGGACCGGGTGCACCCCGGCGGCAGCCCCGCGAACGTCGCCTACGGCCTGGCCCGGCTGGGCCGCCCGGCCACGCTGCTCACCGAGCTGGGGCCGGACGACAACGGGCGGCTGATCCGGCGCCACCTGGAGTCGGCGGGCGTGCGGGTGCGGGCCGCCGAGGTCGCCCGGACGCCCTCGGCGGTGGTGGAGCTGGACGGGCAGGGGCGGGCCCGCTACACCTTCGACATCCACTGGACGCTGCCGCCGACCGGGATCGCCGAGCCGCCCACCGTGATCCACCTCGGCTCGATCGCCGCGGTCACCGAACCCGGCGCGGCATCGGTGCGGGCGCTGGTCGAGCGCTGGCACGGGCGGGCGCGGATCAGCTACGACCCGAACGTGCGCCCGGCGCTGATGGGGGATCGGGCCGAGGCCGTCCGCCGGGTCGAGCGCTGGGTGGCGCTGAGCGACCTGGTCAAGGCCAGCGACGAGGACCTGGCCTGGCTCTACCCGGGCGAGCGGCCCGAGGCGGTCGCCGAGCGCTGGCTGGCCCTCGGCCCGGCGGTGGTCGCGGTCACCCTCGGTGCCGAGGGCGCGTTCGCGCGCACCGCCGAGGGCGGACGCGCCGAGGCGGCGGCCCTGCCGGTACCGGTCGCGGACACCGTCGGCGCCGGCGACTCCTTCATGGCCGCCTTCCTGCACGCCCGTGCGGCCGACGCCGACCTCGGGGTCTGCCTCACCCAGGCGGTGACGGCGGCCGCGCTGACGGTCGCCCGTCCGGGCGCCAACCCGCCCTCGGCGGCCGAACTCGCGGCCGCCTTGACGGACGGACCGGAGCCGCACGCGGACGCCGGGGCGGTGTAGCCCCGGATCGTTCCGGCGGCCACGTCCGGGCACGCCGGGCCGCCGGGCCACGGGGTCGCCGGGTCATCGGCTCATCGGGGTCGACGGGTTCGAGCCGGACGGGTTCGCCGGTCAGGTCGCGGCGACGGGTCCGGGCGGCAGGTGGACGGTCATGATCAGGTGGCACGTCCCGGTGCCCGAGCCGCGGTAGGTGTGGGCACTGTCGCCGTCGAAGGCGGCGGTCTGGCCCGCCTCGACGGTGTGCTCGGTGCCGTCGACGACCAGGGTCATGCGGCCGGAGGTGACGCTGACGGTCTCCACGACGCCGGCCTGGTGGGGGTGGCTGGGGTACTCCTCGCCCGGTTCCAGCCGCCAGCGCCACACCTCGACGGGAGTCGGGCCCGCGGTGGTCAGCATGAGCCGGGCGTCGCTGCCCCGTTCCCCGGTCCACAGCGGTGCCACGTCGTCGGCGGCGACGAGGCGGACGCGCCCTTCGGGCCGCCCCTGCATCAGGTCGGACACCGAGACGCCGAGGGTGTCGGCGAGACGGACGAGGGTGGCCAGGTTGGGGTTGCCCTGGGCCTTCTCCAGACCGACCAGGGCGCCCTTGCTGACCTGGGCGCGCCGGCTGAGTTCGTCCAGGGAGAGGCCCGCGCGCCGGCGGGCGGCCTTGACGTTCTGCGCGACCGTCCGCAGGGCTGCGGCCGTCTCGGTCATGTGATCACCATCCTCGTAGCGGACCACTCGAATGCACGGTCCGGTCGTTTTGTTGCACTGAACCGGTCGATTGGATGTACTGTGTAGTCGTTCCACTGAAATGGTAAGGGATGTTGCCGTGATCGCTCTGCTGCTGGCCCTGGGCAGTTCACTGGCCTACGGGTGCGCCGACTTCCTCGGCGGCCTCGGTGCCCGCAAGGCGCACGTGCTGCGGACCGTGCTGGTCGCGGCCCCGGCCAGTCTCCTGGTGGAGCTGCTGGTGTGGCCGGTCCTCGGCGCCTCCTTCAGCGCGGGCGCGCTCGGCTGGGGCGCGGCGTCGGGTGTCGCCTCGGCCGCCGCCTTCGTCCTGCTCTACCGCACACTGGCGATCGGCCCGATGAACGTCCTGTCCCCGGTGACGGCCCTGGTGTCCGCCGCGCTGCCCGTCGCGGTGGGCCTGCTGGAGGGCGAGCACCTGGGCACTGCCGGGCTGGTGGGCCTGCCGCTGGCTCTGGCGGCCGTCGTCCTGGTCAGCGCCGGGCACGGCGCGGGCTCCGCCCGCCCCTCCCGCACCGCGCTGCTGCTGGCCTTCGGTGCGGGCTCCGCCATCGCCCTCCAGCTGGTCTTCCTGCACCAGGCGCCCGCCGACAGCGGGGTCGCCCCGCTGATCACCGGCCGGGCGATCTCCTCGGCGGTCACGCTGGCCGCGGCCGCTCTGCTGCGCCGCCGCCTGGGCTCCGAACGTCCCGCGTACGCGCTGTCCGCCACCGCGGGCGTCCTGGACTCCCTGGCGAACCTGCTGTTCCTGCTCGCCGCCCGCAGCGGCGACCTCACCGTCGTCGCCGTGATCACCGCCCTCTACCCGGCCGGCACCGTCCTGCTCGCCCGCGGCGTCCTCGCCGAACGCGTCCACCGCGGCCAACTCCTCGGCCTGGGCGCCGCCGCCCTCGCCGTCAGCCTCCTCGCCCTCACCTGACCGCACCGGCGGCCCCGCCGTCCGGGCCGCACCGGCGCCCGGACCACCGGCCCCGGACCGCGTCGGCATGCGAAAGTCCTGCCCCCGCCCCCCACCGGACCCATGAAACGGAGCCCGCCCATGCCCGTCTTCCGCCTCGACCCCGCCGTCGCCGCCGCCTTCCCCGACACCCTCATCGCCGTGGTCACCGCCACCGGCCTGCGCGGCCACGAGCCCTGGCCCCACACCACCGCCGCCCTGGCGGACCTGGAGCAGCGGCTCGCCGACGGCAGCTGGCAGCCCGCCGACGAGAGCGACCCCCGCATCGAGGCCTGGCACGCCGCCTACCGCTCCTTCGGCACCAACCCCCGCCGCATCCGCCCCAGCGTCGACGCCCTCGGCCGCCGCCTCGCCAAGAAGGGAGCGCTGCCGCGCGTCAACCCGGCCGTGGACTCCTACAACGCCGTCTCCGTCCGCCACGGCCTGCCCGCCGGCGCCTTCGACCTCGACCGCGTCACCGGTGACGTCGTCATCCGGCACGCGGACGGCACCGAGTCCTTCACCCCGCTCGGCGACCCCGACGCCGTCGAGCACCCCAACCCCGGCGAGATCATCTACGCCGACACCACCGACGTCCTCACCCGCCACTGGAACCACCGCGACGCCCACCGCACCCGTGTCACCCGGGACACGACCCGCGTCGCCTTCGTCCTCGAAACCCTCCACGCCGGCCGCGACGGCGACCACCTGGAGGCCGCGGCCCACCAGCTGCGGGACCTGCTCGCCGCGCACGCCGACCGCACCGCCGTGCACCACCTCGGCCCGGCCCGTCCCACGGCAGAGGTCTGAAGGAGCGGCCCCCCACCGGCGCTTCGGCGAGCCGGCCCCTCGGGGTCAGTGCTGTTGCTCCACGGCGGTGAGGTCCTTCCCGTACCAGATCTCGGCGTACGGTCCGCTGCTGTAGGCGGGGATCTCCCGGTACCCGTTGCGCAGGTAGAGCGCACGGGCCTCGAGCAGGTCGAGGCGGGTGTCGAGGACGATCCGGTCCGCGCCCAGGGAGCGGGCGGCCCGGTCGACGGCGGCCAGCAGTTCGGCGCCGCCGCCGGTGCCGCGCAGGCCGGGGCGGACGAAGACGCGGGTGAGTTCGGCGGTGGTGGCGTCGAGTCGCCGCAGACCGGCGCAGGAGTGGGCGAGGCCGTCGTGACGGCCGATCAGGAAGAGGCCGTCCGGGGCGGCGAGGTCGTCGCTGGGGGAGTCGGCCAGGCCGGACTCCAGTTCCTCGGGGGTGCCCTCCCGGTCGAGGTGCAGGCGGTAGTAGCGGTTGGCCACGTCGTAGTAGTACTCGCGCAGCAGGTCCAGGGCCTCCGGGATGGTCACGTCGGCCGGGGCGACGGTCCAGGTGCCGGAGCTGCGGGGCGCGGTGTTCGTCATGCGCGCATGATCCACTTCATGGCGCCGTCGCCGCAATCGGTTTTCCCGGCGGCCCGGCGGCCCGGCACTTCGGCCCCGTCCGGCCGTCCGGCCGCCCACCGCGCGGGCAAAGGAACGGCAAGGCCCCGGTGCGTCGTTGCCCCGCGCGAGTGATGAGGGGATTGGCGGTGGGGCGCGACGGGGGAGCAGTGCTCCCATGAACAGACCATCAGTTTGTCGTATTAGTGCTGATCTGAGGGGGAATCAGCGGCATCGGGCCGGCGTACGGACCGGCCTGCTGGCCACCGTCTGCCTCTCCGCCGTCCTGGCCGGCTGTGCCGGTCCGGCCGCTCCCGCCGGGCCGAAGCCCGCCCCGATCGCCGATGCGAACGCGAAGGCGGCTCCGGCCGCCGAGCCAGCCGCGGCTCCGGCCGGTGCCGGTGCCGGTGCCGGTGTCGCGGAGGCGGAGGCCGCCGGGGCGGCGGAGGGTGCCGCCCCCGCCGCCCCGCCCGCGGCGCAGCCGCTGCAGCCCGGAGCGGCCCACCAGGAGGAGCAGAGCGGCGGCGAGGCCACGGCCCGTCAGGAGGCCGCCGCCCGCGCCACCGCGGAGGCCGCCCAGCGCTGGGGCCTGGAGCGCCCGCCGCTGAAGGCCCCGCCGCGCCCGGCGACCAGGGCCGCGCTCACCCCGGTGCAGGGGGTCAAGCTCGCGGAGGGCCGCCCGCCCGTCGTCTACCGGGTCCCGACCGACGACAAGGTGGTCTTCCTGACCGTCGACGACGGCGCCGAGAAGGATCCCGAGTTCTCCCGGATGGCCGAGGAGCTGGGCATCCCGCTCAGCACCTACGTCTCCGACTACCTCGTCCGCGAGAACTACGGCTACTTCCGCGACCTGCACGCCCACGGCGTGGAGATCAACAACCACACGATCAACCACCGCAACCTGAAGGTGCTGGACTACGAGACCCAGCGCCAGGAGATCTGCAACCAGCAGGACCGGCTGGAGCAGCAGATCGGCGTCCGCCCCCGGCTGTTCCGGCCGCCCTACGGCGAGTACAACGACGACACCCTGCGCGCGGCGGCGTCCTGCGGGGTGGAGGCGGTGCCGCTGTGGAACGAGGAGGCCTTCCCCGACCACATGGAATGGCGCTACGACGACCGGCAGCTGCATCCGGGCGACATCATCCTGACCCACTTCAGGGGCACCGACATCTGGAAGGCCTCCATGCCGGATCTGCTGCGCAAGGTCGTCAACGACGTCACCGCGCAGGGCTTCGCCCTGGCCCGGCTGGACGACTACCTGTAGCCGGCCCGCCGGAGTGGCCCGCCGGAGCGGCACCCCGGCGGCCGCGGGCCGGGCGGCTCAGCCGAGCGAGAGGGCGTCGAGGTACACCCAGGCGCCCTCGTGCCGCACGAAGCGGCTGTTCTCGGTGAGCACACCCTGCTCGCCGCCCTCGGTCCAGTGGGCCCGGAAGGCGACCGTGCCCTCCGCGTGGAACGCGCCGCCCTCGGTGGTGGCGACCACCTCCAGCCCGGTCCAGCGCAGGCCCGGGTCGAAGTCGACCTCCGCGGGCCGGGTGTCCGGGTGCCAGGTACGCAGCAGGTACGCCTCGTCCTGCGCGGCGAAGGCGCTGAACCGGGACCGCATCAGGGACTCGGCGGTGCCGGCCGCCGTCTGGCCCCGGTGCAGTCGGCCGCAGCAGTCGCCGTAGCTGGCGGGCAGGCCGCACGGGCAGGGGGAGGAGGGCAGCAGCCGGGGCGCGGCGGCGCGGGGCGCGGAACGACGTCGGGACATGCCGTCCATTGTTCCCCACCCGGCGGGGCGCTCCCCTGCCACCCCTGGCACGACGGGACCGGCCCGCCCCTCGGCGCACCGAGCGGCGGGTCCGTCCGTGTTCACCCGGAGGTCCCCGGGCACCGCAGGGGGCCGCTCGCGCGCTGCCCGGTCGGTGCGGCCCCCGCTCCACCGTCCGGCAAGAATCGCCCGGCCTGTGGCGAGCCGCCCGCCACCTGCTGTTCGTCGCTGGTAGTAGTTGCCTGGTCGCGGAGCGATCCCTGTCGGGAGCCCGTCCCCGCAGGCTGGTCCGGCAGGACGACTCGACAGGACTTGAGGAGCGGTCAATGGGTGGCAGACAGCGTCCGCCGAGAGCGCGGACCCCCCGCCGGGGCAGGTCCGCCGGCGCCCGCCCCCGGGTGAACTCCCGGGCGGAGTTCGCCCGCATCGAGGGGTTCCTGGCCTGGGAGGCGGAGGTCGCGGCGGCCGAACGGGACGCCCGCGCGTTCGCCGCGCAGTTCCCCTGGCTGCCGGCGGCGGAGCGGGAGAGCCTCGAGCAGGCCTATGCCGCGGACCGGGTGCGCTACGCCGAGGAGGTCGTCGACCGCGCGGTCGAGCGCTGCCGCCGGCTGGCCGCCCGCTACCGCGTCGAGTGCCGTCGGATCTGCGCCCGCTGGGCGGCGCTCTGCCTCTCCGTCACCGTGGCGGCGGCGCTGTTCGCCGTCGTCCCCGCCGTCCTGCGCGGCTGAGCGGTCCCGGGCTGCCGTCCACCGGCCCGGGCACGACGAGGGCCCGCCGCACCGTTTCCGGTGCGGCGGGCCCTGCTTCGTGTCGGGGCGCGGATCAGTGGTGGCCGTGGCCGCTGCTGATCTCCTCGTGCTCCTCGACGGTGGGCTTGGCGATCTGGCTGCCCTTGCCGTAGAAGCCGCGGGAGAGCTTCACCCGCGTGCGGGTCCACAGCCCGGCCTTGCGGGCCACCCCGTTCTCGTCCACCTCGGGCGGCAGTTCGGAGGGCTGGGGCTGGTCGTGGGCGGTGAGGGTGAAGAGGCGGCCCGGCGGCAGCGGCGCGTGCACCTCGATGAACTCGCCGTGCTGGAGCCGGTTGATGACGCCGGTCTCCCGGCCGTGCAGCACCTTCTCCTTGTCCCGCCGCTGGAGGCCCAGGCACCACCGCTTGGTGATGACGAAGACGACCACCGGCACGGTGAAGAAGCCGATGCGCACCGCGTAGGTGATCGCGTTGATCGAGAGGTGGAAGTGGGTGGCCAGCAGGTCGTTGCCGCCGCCGGCCAGCAGGAGCAGGTAGAGGCTCATCCAGGCCGCGCCGAAGGCGGTGCGGACCGGGGCGTTGCGCGGGCGGTCGGCGATGTGGTGCTCGCCCCGGTCCCCGGTGATCCAGGCCTCCAGGAAGGGGTAGCCCCAGATGACCAGCAGCACGAGCGGGAAGACCATCAGCGGGATGAACACCCCGAGGTTGAGGGTGTGACCGCCCCAGACGCTGATCTCCCACCCGGGCATCACGCGGATCAGGCCCTCGGAGAAGCCCATGTACCAGTCCGGCTGGGCGTCGGTGGAGACCTGGTCCGGACGGTACGGCCCGTACGCCCAGATCGGGTTGACCGTGGCGATCGCGGACATCACCGCGACCACGCCGAAGACCAGGAAGAAGAAGCCGCCGGCCTTGGCGGTGTAGACCGGCAGCAGCGGCATGCCGACCACGTTCTCGTTGGTCCGGCCGGGCCCGGCGAACTGGGTGTGCTTGTGGTAGAAGACCAGGATCAGGTGCGCCGCGAGCAGGCCCACCATGACGCCCGGGATCAGCAGGACGTGGACGGTGAACAGCCGGGGGATGATGTCGGTGCCCGGGAACTCGCCGCCGAAGAGGAAGAACGACAGGTACGTCCCGACGATCGGGACGGCGAGGATGGCACCCTCCATGAAGCGGATGCCGGTGCCGGAGAGCAGGTCGTCCGGCAGCGAGTAGCCCATGAAGCCGTCGAACATGCCGAGGATCAGCAGCATGGCGCCGAAGACCCAGTTGATCTCGCGCGGCTTGCGGAACGCGCCGGTGAAGAAGACGCGCATCATGTGGGTCAGCATCGAGGCGACGAAGACGATCGCCGCCCAGTGGTGGATCTGGCGCATCAGCAGGCCGCCGCGCACGTCGAAGCTGATCTTGAGCGTCGACGCGTAGGCCTCGGACATCGGGATGCCCCGCAGGGGGACGTACGTCCCGTCGTAGACGACCTCGCCCATGCTCGGCGTGAAGAACATGGTCAGCCAGACGCCGGTGAGAATGATGATGACGAAGGTGTAGAGCGCGATCTCGCCCAGCATGAAGGACCAGTGGTCGGGAAAGATCTTGCGCAGATTGGACTTGGCCAGGGAGTAGATGCCCAGCCGGCCGTCGGTCCAGTCGGACAGGGACTCGGCCATGTTGGCGGGGTTGGCGCGCGTGCTGGTCACCGGTCCCGGCTGCGACTGCTGGTCGGCTCTCACGACGGGCTCCCCGGCGTCCTCGGCGAACCGTGCTGGAGGCCCGCCGGCGGGAGCGCCGGCCGGCGAAGTGTTGTGATCATGGGACCTCTCGATACGGGCCCGCCGGCCGGACCGGCGCGCGGACCAGGTGTTCCGCTGGACCCGTTGCTCAGGGTGATGGAGCGCTTACTCTGTCATGCTGTCGGCAGGGGGCCGACTGTGCACGTCCATCGGGCCGTCCGGCCGCTCGTGTCGGGCCGGACGGAGGCTCCTGACGCCCGATCGGCTGGCCGCCGCTCGGCCCAACGGGTACCGATGCTGCGGTCGAGTGCCGCTGAACCGTTTCGGCGCGCGCCGCGGCCGGGCGTGGCGCGCTCCCGGGCCTACGCTGCGCCAATGGTGGATCACCGTGAACTCTTCGAGGACGTCACCGAGGCCCTGGCCCGCGCCGGGTTCGACACCGGACCGGGGCCCTCACCGCTGTGGATCGACCGTCACCCCGAGGGTGTGGTGGTCGGCTGGACGCCGGGCGCGGAGCCGGGCGGGCCGCCCTCCCGGGAGGCGCTCGCGGCGCTGAGCGGCGCGGCCGCGGTCGTGCTCCGCGAGTGCGGCTACCTCGTCGCCGGGACGGAGGAGGGTGATCTGCTGGTGCGTTGCGCCGAACCGGTGACGATCCCGGACACGTCCGAGTCCGAGCCGGAGCCGGTGCCGGAGCAGTGGTGGGGGTGACCAGGGCCTCCTGACGAACCCTCCGGAGGGCCCGGCCGGCCCGGTGCCCCGTGCACCGGGCCCGCGTGGTTGCGGCGAGGGCCCTCAGTCGCCGAGCGTGAAGCCGATCACCGCGCCGCCGCCCTCACGGTTGGCGGCGAAGGCCCTTCCGCCGTGCGAGCGGGCCACCTCGTGCACGATGGCCAGGCCCAGTCCGGAGCCGGGCAGGCTGCGAGCGGCGGTGGCCCGGTAGAAGCGGTCGAAGACCCGGTCGAGGTCGGCCGCGTCGATGCCCGGGCCGCGGTCGCGCACCTCGACCCGCGGGCCGCGCACCACCACCTCGATCGGGCCGGTCCCGGACGGGTCGAACTTGGCGGCGTTGTCCAGCAGGTTGCCGACCGCGCGGGCCAGTGCGTCCGGCCGGGCGGTTACCACGGTTCCGTCCGCGTCCACCACGATCTCCCGGTCGCTGCGCCGCCGGGCCTGGGCGGCGGCCTGCCGGACGACGTCGGCGAGCACCACCTCGGTCGGCTGCTCGTCCGCCCTGCGGTCCGCCGCGAGCGCCACCAGTTCCTCCACCAGGTGGCTCAACTCCCGGGACTCCTCGACCAGATCGGCCATCAGCGCGGCGCGTTCGGCGGGCGGAAGCCGGTCCAGGTCGGGCAGCACCGAGAGATTGGTGCGCAGGCTGGTCAGCGGGGTGCGCAGCTCGTGTCCGGCGTCCTGCACCAGCCTGCGCTGGTTCTCCTTCGCGGTGGCGAGCCGGACCAGCATCCGGTCGAAGGCTCGGCCGAGCCGGCCCACCTCGTCCGTTCCGGCGGCGGGCACCGGGACGTCCAACCGCCCACTGGCGGCGACCAGTTCGGCCGCCTCGGTGAGCCGGACCAGCCGACCGGTGATCCGCCCGGCGAGCAGCCGGCCGGCTCCGCCGGCGAGGGCCGTGACGACCGCCACCAGGGCCACCGTGCGGTCCCGCAGGGTGGCCAGCAGCTCCTCGGTGGGTCCGACCTGCTGGATGATCTGGATCGCTCCGCGCCCGCCGCCGAGCGAGACCACGCCGACCCGGTAGGTGTCGCCGTGCCGGTGGCGCAGCCCGATGGAGGTGCGGCCGGGCTGCTCGGCCCGGGCGAGGTCGTAGTCGCCCGACGTCGGGGGCAGGTCGAGCCGCGCGGTGCCGGGCAGCACCAGGCCGTCGGGGGCGAGGGACTGCGTGGTGACCCGGATCGGGCGCACCAGGTCGTTGCTCAGGCCGCTCGGGCCGGCGAAGTCGCCCGGGAAGAGCACCTGCCGCTCGACCTGTCGGTCGACGGAGTCGACGGCGGCGGTGAAGTCCGCGGTCTCGTCGTCCCGGATCAACCGGGCGGCGGCGTGGTAGCCGAGTGCGCCGATCAGCACCGCGACCAGTGCGGTCATCGCGGCGAAGGCCAGTGCGAGGGTGGTGCGCAGGCCCGGGCGCGGCAATCCGGGGAGGCGGCGGGCGGGGCGTGGCGACCCGGGCCTGTCCCGGCGGGCGGGGCGTGGCGACCCGGGCCTCTTTCGGCGGGCGGGACCGGTCACGGCTCGCGCAGGGTGTAGCCGACGCCTCGGACGGTGTGGATCAGCGGTACCAGGCCCGGGCGGTCGAGCTTGCGGCGCAGGTAGCCGATGAACACCGCGAGGTTCTTCGAACCGGGGCCGAAGTCGTAGCCCCAGATCTGCTCGTAGAAGGTGGCCTGGTCGAGGACGGAGCCGGTGTGCCGGACGAGCAGCTCCAGCAGGTCGAACTCGGTGCGGGAGAGTTCGAGCTCCTGCCCGGCGCGCCAGGCCCGCCGGGCCGGCGGCTCGACCCGCAGGTCGCCGACGGCCAGCACCTCGGTCGAGGGCTCGGGAGGGTGGCGGCGCAGCAGGGCGCGCAGGCGGGCGAACAGCTCGTCCACGTCGAAGGGTTTGACCAGGTAGTCGTCGGCGCCGGCGTCGAGGCCGGCGATCCGGTCGGCGACCTCGACCCGGGCGGTGAGCATCAGCACCGGGGTGCGGTCGCCGGCCGCGCGCAGCCTGCGGCAGACCTCCAGGCCGTCCGGCGTGGGCATCATCACGTCGAGCACCAGGACGTCCGGGCGCTGTTCGGCGAGGACGGCCAGGGTCTGGGTGCCGTCGGCGGAGACCCGCACCCGGTAGCCCTCCAGCATCAGGGCGCGGGCGAGCGAGTCGCGGATGGCCCGGTCGTCCTCGGCGATCAGCACGGTGTGGGTCATGGCGGAGATTCTCCCTGACGTGCTCACGGCGTTTCCGGGCGGCCCCGGGGTGTTCGTGCCCGCCCCGGGACCGTCCGCGACGGCCCCCCTTTTGCGCGGTGCTTCGCGGGCGTACGGTGGCCGTACGGTGGCGCGCTGCCGGGTGGGCCGCCTGGTCCGAGTCGGCACGCCCTGCCGGAGGCCGCGATGGCAGACCGGATGGCCTTCTTCACCACCCCGCGCGCGGAGCGGGCGCGGCGGGACGCGCGGGAGCGGCTGGGGGACTGGCAGGAGGTGTACCGGCCGGGCGAGCTGTTGCCGCTGGTGGGCGGGCAGGCGGGGCGGTGCATGGACTGCGGGCTGCCGTTCTGCCACCACGCCTGTCCCCTGGGGAACCTGGTGCCGGACTGGAACCGGCTGGTGGCGCGGTCGGAGGCCGGTGGGGATGGGGAGCCGGGGGCGGTCGCTGGGGCGGGCGCGGGTGGGGGTTCGGACTGGCGGGCGGCCGCGGCGCGACTGCTGGCGACCAACAACTTCCCGGAGTTCACCGGGCGGCTCTGCCCGGCTCCCTGCGAGAGCGCCTGCGTGCTGGCGATCGACGGCGCCGCGGTGACGATCAAGAACGTGGAGCTGGCGATCGCCGACCGGGCCTGGGAGGAGGGCTGGGACGGACCCCGTCCGCCCGACCGCCCCGAGCGGGCCGGGGGGCGGCGGGTCGCGGTGATCGGCTCGGGCCCGGCCGGGCTGGCCGCCGCCCAGCAGCTGACCAGGGCCGGGCACGCCGTCACGGTGTACGAGCGGGCCGACCGCGCGGGCGGGTTGCTGCGGTACGGCATCCCGCCCTTCCGGCTGGAGAAGCACCGGCTGGAGCGACGACTGGACCAGCTGCGGGCCGAGGGCACCACCTTCCGCACCGGTGTACGGGTCGGCCGGGACGTCCCGGGCGAGGAACTGCGGGCGGAGTACGACGCGGTCGTGGTCGCGGTCGGCGCGGGCGCCTGCCGGGAGCTGGCGGTGCCGGGGCGGGACCGGCCCGGGGTGCACCAGGCGATCGAGTACCTGACCTGGGCGAACCGGGTGGACGAGGGCGACTGCCCGGTCCCGCCGGTGTCCGCCGAGGGGCGGGACGTGGTGATCGTCGGCGGTGGGGACACGGCGGCGGACTGCCTGGGAACGGCTCTGCGCCAGCGCGCCGCCTCGGTCACCCAACTGGACATCAACCCGCGTCCGCCGCAGGGCCGGGCCTCCGGACAGCCCTGGCCGGTGCACCCCAAGGTGTACCGGGAGACCACCTCGCACGAGGAGTCCGGCGCCGCGGAGGCCGGGCCCAGGGTGTTCGCGGCGACCACCGTGGGCTTCGAGGCCGGCCCGGACGGCCGGTTGGCCGCCGTCCGTTTCGCCGAAGCCGAGCCGGCCGACCGCAGCCCGCGGACCGGCACCGAGCGGCCCCTGCCCGCGCAGCTGGCGCTGCTCGCGCTGGGCTTCACCGGGCCGGAGCCGGACCGGCGGCTGTTCGCCCAACTCGGCCTCACCACCGGGCCGGAGGGCACCCTGGCCAGGGACGACGGCTTCGCCACGGAGGCGGAGGGCGTGTTCGTCGCGGGGGACGCCGGGCGAGGGCAGTCGCTGATCGTCTGGGCGATCGCCGAGGGGCGGGCGGTGGCCGCGGCGGTGGACCGCTACCTGCGGGGGTGGACGGAGCTTCCGGCGCCGATCCGGGCCTCGGCACGGGCGCTCACGGTGTGACGGTCCGAGGAGGCCCGCGCCGGGTTCCGGCCGGGGTCTCATGGGAGCCGCTGCGCCGGGGACGAGGTGGGTCGGTCGGGCCGGGCGGCGGAACGGCGGCAGGCGGTGGGGGAACAGGTTCCTGACGCTGTTGATGGTGTCGCCGGGCACCGGGTCGGGCGCGGCCGGGGCGGGCACGGGTTCCGTAGGAGCGATCGAATCGGGTACGTACGGTCTTTGCTACGATCCGGCGAGGCGGGCGCCGGGAGTGGTCCGCCGGGAGTTGTGTGTCGGAATCGTGCGTCGGGAGTCGTGCGTACCGGGGGCCGGAGGGCGAGGACATGAGTGCGGATGAGCGAGCGGTGACGTGGGTCGAGGTCCGCTATACGCCGACGGCCGCCGACTTCCGGGAGGCGTTCGCGGCGTGGGGCCGGCGCACGGCGGCCGGGCGCCGGGCGTGGCGCGCCAGGTACATGGTGGCCGCCGGTGCGACGGTGGCTGCCGGGCTGCTCGCCGTCGTCGGCGGGATGGCGCTGCTGCCGGCCGTGCCGCTGGTGCTGTTCGCGCTGCTGACGGTGTTCGTGTCGCTCCGGCCGCGGGTGCGGCGGGTGGCGCGGGTGGCGGCGGACAAGGGCGAGTTCAGGGTCCTGCTGGACGACTACGGGGTGGTCGTCGACACCGCGGCCTCGGTCACCGAGCTCGGCTGGCCGGAGCAGCGGTACTACCTGGAGACGCCCGGTCTGTTCCTGCTGATGGCCGGCAGTGAGGACACGGGGGTGGTGACCATGCTGCCCAAGCGCGGCGTCGAGGACGTCCGGCAGCTGGGGGAGCTGATCGAGCGGCACGCGGTGGCGCTCGTCCTGGACTGAGCGGTGGTCCCTGGGGTGAGGCCGGTGCGGTTGCCGGTGCGGCTGGGGCGTGGGGCGCGTCACGGGGTGGGCTCCGCCGTGGCCGGCTCGGTGCGGTGCGCCCGCTGGTCGTAGCGCCAGAGCGCCGGGACCGCGGCGGACAGGACGGCCGAGCTGCCGAGGCAGAGCAGGCCGCCGGTGCGCAGGGCCGCCCGGATGCCCTGGCGGGCGGCGAGCCCGCCGGCCCGCAGGTCGCCCAGGGCCGGCCCGGCGGAGCCGATCAGCATCTCCAACCCGGCCGCGCGGCCCCGGAGTTCGTCCGGAATGGACTGGTTCCAGATGGCGCTGCGGAAGGTGTCGCCGATCCAGTGGGCGCCGCCCGCGACGGTCAGGCAGAGCAGGACGGCCCACAGGCCCGGGGCGAACGCGGCCGCCGCCGTCGCCGCGCCGACCAGGGCGGCGGAGAGCAGGACCAGTCGGCCGTGCCGGTGGACCCGCTCCGCCCACCCGCCGGTCGCGGCGGCGGTCAGGCTGCCGACCGCGCCGGCCGAGTAGAGCAGGCCGAGCGCCCAGGTGGCGTCCAACTCCGCGGCCAGGAAAGGGAAGAGCGCGGTGGGCAGGGCGAAGACGGTGGCCGCGAGATCGGCCAGATAGGTGCCGACCAGGTCGGGCCGCCGGGCCGCGTACCGGGCGCCGTCGAGGAACTCGGTGAGCTGCGGTGCCTCGGCGTCCCGCTCCGAGGGGACCGGCCGGACCCGGGCGAGCAGGGCGATCGAGAGCAGGAAGGTGCCCAGGTCCACCAGGTACGCCGCCGGGACGCCGGCGGTCGCGATCAGCAGGCCGGCCGCCGCCGGGGCCGCCACGCCGCCGATGCTCCAGCGCAGCGAGAGCAGGGCACCCGCTGCCACCAGCTGGTCCTGGGGCACCAGCCGGGGGATCATCGCCTCGACCGAAGGCTGCTGGATGCCCTGCAGCGCCGCCGCCACCCCGGCGGTGAGGTAGAGCGGCCAGACGGCGGGGGTGCCGAGCAGTGCATTGGCCAGCAGCAGAGCGCTGAGCGCGGCCAGCGCGACCTCGGTGACCAGGGCGACGGTGCGGCGGTCGGCACGGTCGGCGAGGACGCCGCCGTAGAGGCCGAACAGGACGGTGGGCACGAGTTCGGCGGCGCCGACCGCGCCCACGGCCAGCGGCGAGCCGGTGAGGTCGGCGATCTGGAGCGGGATCGCCGTCATGGTGAAGATCGAGCCGAGCAGGGTGACCGTGCCGGAGGTCCAGGTCAGCCGGAAGTCCCGGGAGGACCTCCAGGGCGCGGTGTTCGGCAGCAGCCGGGACCAGGAGCGGCGCGCTCCGGAGGTCGTGCTCGGTGTGGGGGCGGTGTTCGGCGCGGAGGGTGCGTGCGGTCCGGAGGTCATGAGGGGTGGGATCCCTTCGTGGCCGTCGGTGTCGTGACGGCTGTCCTTATCGCTGATAAATTCCAGCTCGGGAACTTATCGGCGATAAGGTGGCCTGGCAAGCGGATAACCGCCGGCAGTCGCCGACGACTGCCGGTATCCCAGGAGGTTGATCGGATGGCGCTGCAACGCGACGAGGTGGTGCGCACGGCATTGCGCCTGCTCAACGAGGAGGGCATCGACGGACTGACCACCCGTCGGCTCGCCCGTGAACTCGGCGTCCAGTCACCGGCGTTGTACTGGCACTTCAAGAGCAAGCGGGAGCTGCTCGACCTGATGGCCGAGGCGATGCTCGCCGAAGCCCTCCCGCCCGACCGTGAGCCGGACCCGGCGCACTGGCCCGAGTGGATCGCCACCGACGCCCGCGCCAAGCGCAACGCCCTGCTCGCGTACCGCGACGGCGCCCGGGTGCACGCCGGAACCCTGCCCACCGAGGACGAACTTCCGGCAGTCGAGGCCCAGTTGAGCGCCCTCTGCGGGGCAGGGCTGAAGCCGCGAACGGCGCTGCGACTGCTGTTGACCGTCGACCGGTACATCATGGGCTGGGTCACCGAGGAGCAGGCCTGGCGACAGGACGCCGAGGACCGCGAACGGCCGCCGTTCCCGGACGAGTCCCTGCGCGAACTGCCGTTGCTGCGCGAAGCGGTCGACGTGCTGCGGATGACCGACCACGACGCCGACTTCGAGTACGGGCTGCGGGTGCTGATCGAGGGGTTCCGGGCGGAGATCACGCGGGAGGCGGCGGAGGGCGCTCCGGCGTCGGGCCGGGATTCGAAGGCGGGCCGGGCGTCGGGGACGGGTCGGGCGTCGGCGTCGGGCCGGGATTCGCAGGGGGGCCGGGCTTCGGGGGAGCAGTCGTCCGATGGGCTAGCGTGACCCCATGACCACCCTCGAAGCCCGCAGCACGGCCCTGGTCCTGATCGACCTGATGGACCGGATCGTCGCCAACCCGCTCGCGCCGCGCACCGGTTCGGAGGTGGTGAAGGCCTCGCTGGAGCTGGCCCGGGAGTTCCGGTCGGCGGGCGCGCTCGTCGTCGCGGTGCGGGTCGAGCGTCCGAACGTCACCGAGCAGCCGCCCGGGAGCGAGCTGCTCGCGGAGGTCGCGGCGGCGGCCGACGAGGTCGTGGTGAAGCGCACCATCGGGGCCTTCCAGGGCACCGGCCTGGACGAGCTGCTCCGGGCGCGGGGCGTGGAGACCGTGGTGTTCGCCGGGATCGCGACCAACCTCGGCGTGGAGTCGAGCGCCCGGGCCGCCGGCGACCACGGATACCGGCTGGTGTTCGTCGAGGACGCGATGGCCGCGCTCTCGGCGGAGGAGCACCGGGCGTCGGTGGAGCTGGACTTCCCGCGCCTCGGCGAGGTCGTCGCGGCGGCGGACGTGCGGGTGGGGTGAGCGGGAGGCCCTGGCGTGGCTGGACGAGGCGGGGCTGCTAGGGCGGAGGTGAGGCGGGGGCTGCTACGCCCGGGCGAGGCGGAGGGCTTCGCGCAGCCGCCCGTCCGAGGCCGTGAGCAGGCGGGCGGCGGTGGGGGCGTCCACGTCCGCGAGCAGGGAGAGGATCGCGTCCTTGACCCGGCCGCCGGTCACGGTCAGGGCGCGGTCGACCGCGCCCTCGTCGGCGCCGGTCGCCTCGGCGACGATCCGTCGGGCGCGGTCGCGCAGCTTGTCGTTGGTGGCGCGGAGATCGACCATCAGATTTCCGTACGTCCGGCCGAGCCGGACCATCACGGCCGTGGAGAGCAGGTTCAGCACCAGCTTCTGCGCCGTGCCCGCCTTGAGCCGGGTCGATCCGGCCAGCACCTCCGGGCCGACCTCCACCTCGATGCCCAGCTCGGCCGCGGCCGCGAGCGCCGAGCCACGGTTGCACGCCAGTCCGACCGTCAGCGCCCCGGCCGCCCGCGCGACGCGGACGGCGGCCAGCGGGTACGGGGTACGTCCGGACGCGGAGACGCCCACCAGGGTGTCGGCGGGGGTGAGGGCGAGGGCGGCCACGTCGGCCTCGGCGAGGTCGGTGCGGTCCTCGGAGCCCTCGGCCGCGGCGGTGACGGCCGAGCGCCCGCCCGCGATCAGGCCGACGACCAGCGCCGGATCGGTGCCGAAGGTCGGCGGGCACTCGACGGCGTCCAGCACACCGAGTCGCCCGGCCGTCCCCGCCCCGGCGTAGACCAGCCGACCACCACGCGCCATTCTGGCGGCCACCGCATCGACCACGGCGGCGATCCGCTCCAGTTCCCCGGCGACGGCGGCGGGAACCGTGCGGTCCTCGGCGTTCATCAGGCGCAGCAGCTCGACCGTGGGCAGCTGGTCGATCGCGGCCCAGTCGGGGCGGACGGTCTCGGTCGTGGGCACGGCGTCACGACTCATGCGCCCGCCTCGCTTCGCTCGCTGATGTGCACACCTTGCTCGGCGGGGGCTTTCGCCCGCGCGCACCCCTCCACGACTCTCCCCCAACCTTCGGACGGGGAGACCCCCGTGCTTCGCTCGCTCATGCGGCGAGCTTCCCCGGGTGAGGGGCATCCGAATCGGGGCAACCGGGGAGGGATGGAGGTGATGGCCGTGGAACCGGCCGTTGCCGGACTGCCGGACCGGTTCGGCCACACCTCCCGCGGGGTCCGGACGATCGGACTGCCTGGCGAACCGGACTGCTTGGCGAACCGGAGGGACTGGCGGTGCCGGTCCGGCCGGGGGACCCGGACGGGTTGGCGGCGGCGCTGATCAGGGCGAGCCTGGCGCACGTGGGGGTCGGGTGAGCGCCGGACGCTCCGGAGGGCGCCTGTCCGGTCGGGCCGTCCGCCGGGTCAGGCCATCCAGAAGAAGACGGCCGTCATCCGCCGCTCGGCCAGGTCGGTGCCGTAGTAGCCGGTGGCGCTGTGGATCAGGTTGGCGTGGTAGAGGAGCAGCTGGTTGTAGCGGTTGGGGACGCGGACGTCCTCGGTGAAGTGGTCGGCCGGCACGTGGCGGGTGCCGAGTGCCTCGACCAGGTTGTTGTGCGGGGCGTTGACCAGGTTGCCGCCGAGGCGGCCGCCGGGGAACTGCTGGCGGTAGAAGCTGGTGCCGGCGTCCTTGGGGGCGCCGGGGCTGAGGTAGAGCACGGCGGCGTAGCGGCAGAGCGCGCGGGAGTCGGTGTGCGGGCGGGACTCCGACTCTCCGGCGCCGACGACCTGGACGCAGTTGTGGTTGAGCGTGCCACCGCCCGGGGTGCTCTGCACCCAGAGCCGGGAGGCGCCGGTGGCCTTGCGGACCAGCGACTCGACCCGGGCCAGTTCCGAGGGTTCCAGACCCGGCATGGTGCGCAGTCCGGGCCAGGTCTCGGGGCGGTGCGGGTAGCCCTCGGTCCAGTCCCCCCGGGCCAGGCAGCGCTCCCGGACGGCGTCCGGGTCCGGCAGCACGTTGTCCAGGACCCAGTAGTCCCTTCCGCGGGTGGGCTTGCGGTAGGGCAGGACCGGCAGCACGGTGGGCCTGATGGGCTGTGAGGGCATGGGCCGACCATAGAGGCGATGATCGTCAACCTTCTGCCGTGAGCAGGTCAACCTTTCGTCAAGCGTGCCCTGGCCTGGCCAGGTCCGGTCTGGGAGCAGCGGGGGCAGAGCCGCGGCCCGGTGCGGTGCTCGGGAGTCTCAGGCTTCCAGTGCGGCGAAGTTCCCGAGGGCGCCCTCCAGGCGGTCGTAGGCCTGGACCGCGGACGGGCGGACCGCGGCGGCGATCGCCGCCTGCTCCTCGCCGGCCAGGGTGCGGCGGAACACTTCGGCGAACACCGCCCGGTCGACGGCGGCGAGCAGCGCGGCGGCGACCCGGCACTCGAAGCCGACGGGTATCTCGTGTACCGCCTCGGCCAGCGCCTCGGCGAGTGCCGTCTCGCTCTGCTCCTGCAGTTCGCGCAGCCGGGCGCCGAGCGCGGGGCTGTCGAAGACGGTGCGGGCGAAGGCCGGGCCGGAGAAGCCGAGCCGGGCGTCGTGCCGGTCGAGGCCGGCGAGGCAGTCGCGGCGCAGTGCGGCGAGCGCGGACTCGCCCGGCGCGCGCTCGGCGACGGCTGCGGCGAGCCGGAGGACGAGCTCCTCGTGCAGGTCGAAGAAGAGGTCCTCCTTGCGCGGGAAGTGGTTGGTGACGGTCATCTTGGCGACGCCCGCGGCGGCCGCGACCTCGGCGATGGTCGTGCGGTCGAAGCCCCGCTCGATGAAGAGTCTGGTCGCGGCGTGCGAGATCGCCTCACGGGTGCGGCGCTTGTTGAGCTCGCGCAGGTTCGGAGTCGTCCCGGTATCGGTCATGCCGGGGAGCCTAGCGCACGAAGCTGGGTCGAGCACAGAAATTAGATTTGACCCAATCGGTGGGTCCGTCCTAAGTTCTTCTCGGGCGGCCGGAGCGGCCGCCGGGGTGAGCGACCGAGAGTGCGCCGGACGAGCGTCGGAACGACCGCACGAGGCTCCGGGGGCCGCTCGCCCAAGGGGCGACCAGGGGAGGGCGCATGACCACATCCGTCACCGGCAAGGGCCGGCCGACAGGAGTCCGGGACGGGGAGCCGGAGGCGATCCCGCCGGGCCTGTGGAAGATGGGCGGGGTGCTCGCCCTGGGGCCGGTGCTCGCGCTGCTGGACAGCACGATCGTCAACGTCGGCATCGACTCCGTCGGCCGCGATCTGCACAGCTCGATCGCGACGGTGCAGTGGGTGGCCACGGGGTACCTGCTGGCGATCTCGCTGACCATGCCGCTCTCGGGTTGGGCCGCCGGTCGCTTCGGGGGGCGGCGGGCGTGGCTCGCCTCGGTCGTCCTGTTCGTGCTCGGGTCGGCGCTGTGCGGCCTGGCCTGGTCGACGGGCAGTCTGATCGCCTTCCGAGTGCTGCAGGGGATCGGCGGCGGGATGATTCAACCGCTCGGCCAGGCGATCATCATACAAGCGGCTGGGCCGTCCAGGGTCGGTCGGGTGATGGGAACGCTGATGCTTCCGATCAGCCTGGCCCCGGTTCTGGGGCCGATCCTCGGCGGGCTGGTGCTGGAGCACTTCGACTGGCGTTGGATGTTCCTGCTGAACGTGCCGGTCGGGCTGTTGATCCTGCTGCTCGCCGCCCGCTGGCTGCCGGCTGACGAGGCGTCGGACGCGCCGAAGCCCCGGCTGGACGTGACCGGCCTGGCGCTGCTCTCGCCCGGCCTGACCGGGCTGGTCTACGGGCTCTCGACGATCGGTGAGGGTGCGACGGCCGGCTGGGTCGCCCTGGTGCTGGGGGCGGTGCTGGTCGCGGTCTACGGCTGGCACGCGCTGCGGGTGGGGCGTGAGGGCATCCGGACGCCGCTGATCGACCTGCGGCTGTTCGCCCGGCGCGGCTTCACGGTGGCGACGGCGAACAGCTTCCTGCAGGGCGCCGCGCTCTACAGCTCGATGTTCCTGGTGCCGCTCTACTACCAGCAGCTGCGGCACAGCAGCGCGGTGGAGGCCGGTCTGCTGCTGGCTCCGCAGGCCCTCGGGACGGCGGTCACCGCCATGGTGGCCGCCCGGTTGACCGACCGCGTCGCGCCGCGTCCGCTGGTCCTGATCGGCATCGCCTGCTCCCTGGTCGGCACGGTCGCGTTCACCCAGCTGGGCAGCGGCTCCGAGCCGGCCGGCTGGCTGATCGCCGGCTCGCTGGCACTGCGCGGCGCGGGCATGGGGATCATCGCGATCCCCGGGCTGGCAGCGGTGTACGGGAGCGTCGAGAAGGACCAGGTGCCGACGGCGGCGGGTGCCGTCAACGTACTGAACCGGGTGGGCGGGGCGCTCGGCACGGCGGTGCTGACGCTGGCGCTCCAGCAGGCGCAGGGCAGGCACCCGGGCCAGCCGGGCGCGGCCTTCGGCGAGACCTTCTGGTGGGTGCTGGCCCTGTCGGCGCTCGCCATCGCTCCGGCGCTGCTCTACCCGAACACCCGCCGGTCCGGTTGATCACCGCTCAGTCCTCCCCATCACCCAAGGACCTGGAGGTACCCGTGTCCACCCGTCACCCCGAAGGCCTTCGCCTGCTCAGCGTCCACGCGCACCCCGACGACGAGTCCAGCAAGGGAGCGGCCACCCTCGCCCGGTACGCGGCCGAGGGCGTGGACGTCCTGGTCGCCACCTGCACCGGCGGCGAGCGCGGCTCGGTGCTCAACCCGGCCATGGACCGGCCCGAGGTCCGGGCCGACATCGCCCGCGTCCGGCGCGAGGAGATGGCGGCCGCCCGGGAGATCCTCGGTGTGCGCCAGCGGTTCCTCGGCTTCGTCGACTCCGGGATGCCTGGGCCGGACGAACGGCTCCCGGAGGGCTGCTTCGCCGCCGAGCCGGTGGAGAGCGCGGCGGCGCCGCTGGTCGCGCTGATCCGGGAGTTCCGCCCGCAGGTGGTGATCACCTACGACGAGACCGGCGGCTACCCGCACCCGGACCACGTGATGACCCACCAGGTCACGGTGGCGGCCGTCGAGGCCGCCGCCGACCCGGAGCGCCACCCCGGGCTGGGCGAGGCCTGGCAGGTGTCCAAGCTCTACTACCACCTGGCGCTCTCCCGGGCCTGGTTCCACGCCATGCACGAGGCCATGACGGAACGGGGAGTCCCCTCGGAGATGGGCGAGCTGCTCGCCGGCTGGCCCGACACCCCGCCGGCCCTGGCCACCACCACCCGGGTGGCCTGTGCCGAGCAGTTCCCCGTACGGGACGCGGCGATGCTGGCGCACGCCACCCAGGTCCAGCCGGGTGTGGCCTTCATGGCCCACCCTCGGGACATCGAGCGCGAGGTCTGGCCGACCGAGGACTACCACCTGGCCCGGAGCCTGGTGTCGGCGGCGGGTGCGGCGTCAGGGGACGGCGGGATAGAGACCGACCTGTTCGCCGGGCTACGGGGAGAGGTGGGTGCGGGATGACCTTCACGGTGGTGTGGCGGCGCGGGCCGTCGGATGGGCGAACCCGGGCCGGCGCGCGGCGGCCCGCCGGTGGGAGACGCGGCGGGCGGGCCCGGTGCGCAGAGCGCCCACCGGCTCGCGGCGCAACTCGCCCCGGCCTTGCAGGTAGAGAGCCTCGGGGACCGTCTCGTGGACCACGTGCGTCTGCGGCCGCTCGGGAAAGCTGTCTCGCAGAGCGTGGCAGAACTGTTCCGGGCTCCACCTGCGGTCCAGGCGGTCCTGGACGAAGTCCCGCAGCTCCGGGCAGAGGCCGATCGTGCCGGGCTTCGGGCGCGGCCGACAGGCATCCGCGCGGGCCCGGACGGTGTGTGGCCGATAGGGGCCGTTGCCCGGGTGCCGGTTTCGGCGGATCTCCCGGCTGATCGTGGACGGGCTTCGGCCCGGCTCGGCGGTGATGCCCCGCACGGTGGCCTTCTCGCGGAGCCGGTCGGCGATGTGGATCCGCTCGTCTTCGTGAAGGTGGCGCGCAGGGCCGGAAGGCGGCCCGGGCGCGGGAGCCGTGATCGGCGGTGCCCCGCCCGCATCAGTGCCGGACGGGGCGCGGCCGTGACCCCACCGCCGCCCCGTCCGATCGTTGATCCCGACGATCCGACACGCTTCCTCGTTGCCCGTGCCCTGCTGCATGAGCTGAGCGTCAGCACGCCGTTCCTCTGTCAGCGCCCGGCAGCCCCGGTTCACGGACCGGTCCCGGATCTCGAAGTCCATCGCTCCCCTTGAACCGGGCTGTTGCGACGATCTTCCAGAGCCCAGGGGAGGGTCCGGTGGGCCGTTCGGGTGGTGAGGTCGGTGCGCCGACGGTCGTCGGGTCAGCGGTGGTCCGGGTGGCCGGTGAGCACGGTGGTGAAGATCGGTTCGCCGTGCTGATGACCGGTCACGGTGGTGGTGAGGGCGTCCGGGTCCTCGCCGGGGGTGTACCGGGCGGTGATGGTGGTGGGTGTGTCGTGCTCGGCGTACCGGTGGAAGGTGGTGGCCGCGGCGGTCGGGGTGACGGTGACCGGGCTGCTCAGCGCGTTGGCGGCCTGCCGGGCGGCCTCCAACAGCACCATGCCGGGGATGTGGTCGTTGGTGTGGTCGAAAAGGATCGGGTGCCGGAAGTCGGGCGTGAGGAGCCAGCTGCCGGGGGTGTCGGTCGGGGTCAGGACGACGTCGCACGGGCGGAGCCGGCCGACCCGGGCCGGCGGGAGCGGAGCGGCGGTCATGATCGGTGCCGGCGGGTGCTCGGCGTCGTGGCGGCCCCGGCGCAGCCGCCGGTAGGCGGAGTCCGGGACGGTGGTGAAGCGGGCGTACCCGGTGGCGGCACGCTGGGTGCCCCGCTGGATGACGGTCTCCAGCGTGAAGTCGACCGTGGTGCCGGAACGGCGCGGCTGGGCGAGGAGCTGGACCTCCAGGGTGAGGTCGGTGGGCGTCGTGCCGATCAGCAGTCGGTGCGGCCGGGTGGTGTAGTCGAGGTTCCACATCATGAACTTGTGGTCGAGCGGTACGCCGAACCGGGTGTGGGCGAGGTAGAGGCCGGCTTGGCGGATCGTTTCAGCAGCTTGTATCGGGTCGTGCCGGGTGCCGTCCGGCGTAGTGAAGAAGGTGTGGGCCCGCGGCCATTGCGCGGTGACGGCGAAGACGGTGGTGGTCAGCTGTTGGCTGCCGGTGATGAAGACCTCGGCGTGGCAGGCGCGGTGGACGTACTCCTTGGCGACGGTGCTGGTCAGGCGAGGTGCCGGGGCTGCAGCGGTCGGGCCGGGGATCGTCCGCGAGTCTGTGCCGGTGCCGGTGCCGGTGCCGGTGGCGGTGGCGAGGGTGGAGGTGAGAGTGGGGTAGGTAAGCAGAGTCATAGGGAGCGCTCCGAAAGGCCGTGACGGGCGGGGTGGGCTGCTCAGGGCTCGTAAGATACGTACCTACCGGTTTGGTTTTCAAGAAGCCAGAGCGAAGGTTCGTCGGCGGCCGAGCGTGTTCGGTCGGGCACCGTGGGTGCATGTCGATTGTCGTCCGGGGATCAGGTTTGTCGAGTGGGCGTTGTTGACCTGCGGTGATGTCGGACGGATAGGTTGACAGGTTCATTATGATTCACTGCTCCTTCGTCGTCCGCCCGATGGCAAGTGGGAGTTTTTGCTCCGGTCGTGAGGGCCGGTGCGAGATGTCGGCCATCTGCCCGTCCCGTACCGTCTACGCGGTTTTGGTCCGCTCGAGGACGGCCCAGGCGGCCTGGGAAGCAAGGCTCCGCGCCGAGCTCGACGGGTAAGATACGGGGTGTTTGGTTTTGTTTGCCGAGCCTTTCGGGTGGGTGGTTGCGGTGGTGCGGCAGGAGCGGGCGGTCCGGACGCGTCGACTGATCCTGGAGGCGGCGGCGTCGGTCTTCGACGAGCACGGGTACGAGGGGGCGACGATCGGCGAGGTCGTGGCCCGCGCCGGGGTGACCCGCGGTGCGGTGTACTTCCACTTCGCGTCGAAGCGGGAGCTCGCCCAGGGGGTCGTGGATGAGCAGTTCGGCCGGGACGAGATCCCCGAACGGCACTGCAAGCTCCAGGAGTTCGTGGACCTCGGGATGGTGGTCGCCCATCTCATGCCACGCGACCCGGTGCTGAGCGCCGGCGCGCGGCTCTCCCTCGGCCAGGACGTGTTCGGCGACTTCAGTGGCGGTGCGGCGCCCGGCTGGATCCAGCGGGCCGAGAGCGTGCTGGAGACGGCGGGCCGGCGTGGTGAACTGCTGCCCCAGGTGGTGCCCGCCGAGACGGCCTGGCTGGTCACCGGGGCCTGGACCGGGGTGCAGATCCAGTCCCAGAAGATGTCCGGCCGGGCGGACCTGGAGCGCCGGATCGCCTCGCTGTACCAGCATGTGATGCCCAGTGTCGCGGTGCCCGGGGTGCTGGCCACGCTCGACCTCGCGGTGGACCGGGGAGCCCGGGTGGTCGCGGAGCTGGCGGCGTCCCGGGCGGCGGAGCCCGTCGCCGACGAGACGGCCGGGCGGGGTGCGGAGGAGGCGGCCGGGATCGGGTCCGCCTGAGTCGGGGCGTTCCGGGGTGTTCCGGGGCGGCGCTGGTGGGCCTCGGGCGAAGCGGTTCGAGATGGACCGGCAGTCCGGCGTTCCGCCCAGCGGGGATTGCTCGGGGGAGGAAGAAAACGGCGCGTTCGGTTTTGTATTGACAAACCGGCTGTCCTGTTTTTGGAGGGTCGCGTGTCGACCGGCCTTCCGGCGGGGTGACGGTTGCTGCTTCGGTGTCCGCGCGGATCACCCTGGGCCCTCGGGTGGCCTTGAGGTCAAACCGGTCGGGGCGTTCCGGTGCGCAGTGCCAGGTAGTCGTCGAGGCGGGCCGAGGCGGTGAGCATCAAGAGGCCCCGGGTGGTGAGGCGCTGCTGCCAGGCGTCGAGGGCGGCGGCCGGCTCACCGCTGCCGCCCGTCGTGCGGAGCTGCCGCAGCACGGTGGCGATGTGGTTCAGCAGGTAGCCGCCCCGGCGGAGCAGGTGGGCGAGTTCGGCGTCCCGGACGTCCGCGGGGAGGTAGCGGCGGTGGCCGGTGGCGCGGTCCCGGGCCGGGGTGAGGATGCCGGCGGCCTCCCAGGCCCGCAGGGTCGCGGGGGTGACGCCGAGCCGGTGCGCGACCTCGCCGACGGAGCGGTGGCCGGGTGGTGCGGGAAGCCCGGTTCCGGCGGTGGCGCCGCCGGTCAGGTGGCCGACGGCCTCGCGGACGGCGGCGAGGGTCTCTCGGTCGCGCAGCAACTGGGCGTGGCCCCGGTCGAGTTCGGTGAGGGCGTGGTCGAGCCGGTCGGCATGGACGGCGGTCATGACCGAGCCGGCGGTGGCGTACCCGTACGCCGGGACGAGGGTGAGGTAGGCGCGCAGGGCGGACGCGTGCAGCTCGGTGTAGATCCGGTACCCCGTGGGCGTGCGTTCGGCGGGCGGGAGGCAGCCGTCGCGCTCGTAGTTGCGGATCGCCTGGGTCGAGATGCCGTGCTCGCGGGCGAGGTCGGCGGGTCGCATGGTCGTCCGGTCGTCTCCCGTTCCGGGCCCGGGTGGGCGTTCGAAGCCGATCGATCCACCCCGGCCGTGCTGTCCGAGTTCGGGGCCGTTTGAGGCTTTCTGCGGCGGTTGAGCGGTGATAGCGGGAAAAGTCTCAACCGTTCCTTCAAGGATACGCTTGAGGTCCATGAACCAGGACATGGATGACCTCATCACCCCCGCCTGCGAGCTGCTGGGCCTCGGCGAGCCGACGCACCAGGAGCCGGCGTTCGGGCTGGTCCGCAACGAGCTGTTCGCCCGGCTGGTCGACCGGGGCTTCCGGTCGATCGCCCTGGAGACCGACCGGGTGGCCGCCTTCGCCGTGGACGCCTACGTCCGGGAGGGCGTCGGCACGCTCGACTCGGCGCTGAGGGAAGGCTTCACGCACGGGTTCGGGGAACTCGCTCCCAACCGCCGACTCGTCGCCTGGATGCGGGAGTTCAACCGGGACCGGTCGCCCGCCGAGCGGCTGGCCTTCCACGGCTTCGACATCCCGACCGAGAACACCAGCGCCCCCAGCCCGCGCGGCTACCTCGAACACGCCCGCGACTACCTGGGGTCGGACCTGGACGTCGCCGGCGTGGCGGGCGAGGACGAGCGCTGGAGCCATACGGAGGCGGTGATGGATCCGGCCCGGTCGCCGGGTGACAGCGCCGAGGCAGTGCGGCTGCGCTGCCTCGCGGACGACCTGCTCCTCCAACTCCACATGCGGGCACCGGAACTGATCGGATCGACCTCACCGGCCGCGTGGTACGAGGCCCGCGCCCGGCTGGCCGCCGGGATCGGGCTGCTGCGCTACCACGCCCAGTCGGCGGTCCGGGGCCGCACCCAGAGCGCCCGGATCAGCGCCCTGCTGGGCGTGCGGGACGCGCTGATGGCGCAGAACCTCCTCGACATCCGCGAGATCGAGGCCCGGCGCGGACCGACCCTGCTCTTCGCCCACAACCGGCACCTGCAGCACAACCCGAGCGCCTGGACGCTGGGCGAGCTGGACTGCCGGTGGACGGGAGCGGGCCACATCGTGGGCACGCTGTTGGGCGAGCGCTACGCCTTCGTCGCCGGGAGCCTGGGGCGCAGCGAGGCGCTCGGGCTCGCCGAGCCGGCGCCGGGGACGTACGAGGCCCACCTCCAGGGGCGCGGTGCGGCCTGGGAGTTGACGGACACCGCGTTGCCGGCCGATGCCCGTACCCGCACCGACATCCTCCCGCGGCAGGGCTACTTCCCGCTCGACCGGGAGGTGCTCGACGGCGCGGCCGCGCTGCTGCACATCGCCGACGGCGCGGCGGTGCCGGCCGGAGTCCGCGTGTCGACCGGAGCCTGAGTACCGGCCGGAGCCTGAGCACCGACCGGCCCGGGGTAGGCCTGCCGCAGGTGGGCCACCAGGGCGACGGTCGGCGGTGAGGAGGTCCGGTCGGCCGGCCAGGCGAGCGCGATCCGGACCCGGGGGACGGGACCGGTCAGCGGGCGCACCCGCAGACCGGGCAGCGGGCCCGGGTCCGGCAGCACGGCCACGCCCAGGCCGTGCGCGGCGAGTTCGGCCAGCTGCGGTGGGGCAGCCGCCTCGACGCCGACCGCCGGGTCAACGCCGGCCTCGGCCAGGGCGCACTCCAGCGCGGTGCGCAGACCGGTGCCGCGCGGGGTGCTCACCAGGGCGTGTCCGGCGAGCGCCGCGACCGGGAGCGCGTTCCGGCCGTGGCCGGCAGCCCCGGCGACGCTGCCCGAGCCGTCAGCGGAGCCAGGGCCAGGGCCAGGGGCAGGGCCAGGGGCAGGGCCAGGGCCGGATCCGGAGTTCGAGCCGTCCGTGGAGCGGATGGGGGTGGCGCCGGGGGTGGACGGGCGCGGCCGGAGAGCCCGAGGAAGGGCCGGGCGGCCGTCATGCGGGTTCCGGGGGGCCGTGACTACGATCGGAAGAAGCCCTTCCGGATGGTGGTGAGACGGAAGCCAGGTCGCCGATGGCCCCGAGGTCCGTGCAGTGGCCGCCGTACGTGCGGGTCGCGCCGTGGTTGCTGACCGCCGGCGGGCTGGTGTGGAACGCGCTGGACCCGACCGACTACTGGGGCGATCCGATGCTGGCGGCGGCCTCCGTGCTGGCGGGCGCGCTGCTGGCGCTGCGGGACACCGTCGCGGTCGGGGTGGCCAACGTCCTCGGGATCCTGCTGCTGTCCACCCAGGACGGGACGATCGGGACCGTGGCCGGCTTCCTGGAGCTGGGGAACACAGTGTTCGCGGCGTTGCTCGGAGTCGGGGTGAACCGCGTGGTGGCCCGGCACGGGCGGCGGCTGGCGCGGGTGCGGTCGGTGGCCGAGGCGGCGCAGCGGGCGGTGCTGCCGGAGCCGCCCGCGCGGGTGGGGCGGCTGTCGGTCGCGGCCTGTTACCGGGCCGCCCAGGACGAGGCGCTGATCGGCGGGGACGCGTACGCGCTGCAGGTCACCCCGTACGGCGTGCGCGGACTGATCGCCGACGTGCGGGGCAAGGGGCTGCACGCGGTCGGGGCGGTGTCGGTGCTGCTGGGCGCGTTCCGCGAGGACTCCCACCGGCTGCCGGACCTGGCCGCGCTCGCGGACGCGCTGGAGGACTCGCTGCTGCGGGAGAGCGAGCGGATGAGCGAGGAACTGCGGCTGGAGGGGTTCATCACCGCACTGCTGGTGGAGTTCCCGCCGGGGGAGGAGACCGTGCGCACGCTCGACTGCGGGCATCCCGGCCCGTACCTGCTGAGCCCGTACCCGGAAGGCGGGGTCGAGCCCCCGGTGCGCCGGCTGGACGCGGCGGACCCGGGGCTGCCGCTGGGGATGGGCGGACTGGGCGTGGCGCGTCCGGTGCCGGAGAGCCGGCCGTTCCCGGCCGGGTGCACGCTGCTGCTGGTGACGGACGGGGTCACCGAGGCCCGGGACGCGGCGGGGGAGTTCTACGAGCCGGCGCTCGGGCTGGCCCCGCTGGGGCCTTTCGCCCGGCCCGGTGAGGTGCTGGACGCGCTGGTCGCGGACGTCGAGCGGTGGACCGGCGGGCCCAGGGACGACGACATGGCGGTGCTGGCGATCACGCGCCGGGTGGAGGCGGGGCCGGAGCCGGGGTGGGAAGCGGAGGCGGGGCCGGAGCCGGAGCCGGGGACAGGGGCACCGACGGGCGGCTGACGCGCGGCGTCCGGCCGGTCGGGTGGGCGGGCGGGCGTCCGGCCACGCGGATGGTCGTTCGGCCGGGTGGGTCCGCAGGTGGCCCGTATCCGCCCGGTCACCCCGTTTACGGCTCGCTACGGTCACGCGGATATCACGATGAGGTGACGGTCGGACCACACTCCATGGAATCCGGCCAAGTTGAGCGCGATCGTCCGGTGGCTGGAAAGGCAGCGTCCGGATACCGGACATGGATCTGGACGGGAGAGTCCGGAGGTGATCAGGGTGCCCGTCGGCCCGTGCCCCCAAGGTCGACGGGCGCCGCGGGCGGCGCGGCGGCAGGGGAAGCCGCCGTAAGGAGCGCGCAAGGGCCGGCCCGGGGAGTGGCGGGATTCGGCCGACCTCCGGTTCGTCCGGAAACGAACCTGGTGGTTGCCCCGTGTCGAAGAGGTGACCGAGAGTCGCACTGATGAACGAGAAGCCCAGACCCCGCCAGGCCCGTCTGCTCGGCCACCGCGATTTCCGGCTCCTGCTGACCGGAGCCGCGGCGGCCCAGACGGGCAGTCAGGTCACCCTGGTCGCCCTTCCCTTGGTGGCCGTGATGGTGCTCGACGCCACGCCGTTCGAGGTCGGTCTGCTGACCGCCGCCGAGACCGCCGCCTTCCTGCTCGTCGGCCTCCCGGCGGGCGCCTGGCTGGACCGGATGCGCAAGCTGCCGGTGCTGATCAGGGCCGACGTGGTGCGGTGCCTGGCCGTGGGGTCGATCCCGCCGGCCGCCGCGTTCGGGGTGCTGACCATGCCGCAGCTCTACCTGGTGGCCCTGGTCACCGGGGTGGCGACGGTGTTCTTCGACGTCGCCCACCAGTCCTTCCTGCCCGCCGTCCTGCCGCGCGAGCAACTGGTCGGCGGCAACGGGGCCCTGGAGACGGTCCGGTCCTCGGCGCAGATCGCCGGGCCGGGCCTCGGCGGCGGGCTGGTCCAGCTGCTCGGGGCGCCGATCGCCATCGTGGCCGACGCCTGTGGGTACCTCGCCTCCGCGCTGCTGCTCGGCCGGATCAAGGTGGAGGAGCCGCGGCCCGAACCCGAGCCGGGGCGCTCGCTGCGCGCCGAGGTCGGGGAGGGCGTGCGGTTCGTGCTCGGTCACCCGCTGCTGCGGGCGATCGCGACCGCCACCGCCACGTCCAACCTGTTCTCCGCCGTGCTGGCCGCCGTGCAGACGGTGTTCTGGGTGCGGGTGCTCGACCTGTCGCCCGGCGCCATCGGCGTGCTGCTGTCGGTCTCCGCCATCGGCGGACTGGCCGGCGCGCTGTGCGCCGGGCAGCTCGCCCGGTGGATCGGACAGGCCCGGCTGATCTGGCTGTCCACGGTCGTCACGGCACCGTTCGCGCTGCTCTGGCCGCTGTCCGGCGGGGGCGCGGGCGTGGTGCTGTTCGGCCTGGCCTCCGGGGTGGTGCTGTTCGGCGCGGTGGCCTACAACGTCGCCCAGGTGAGCTTCCGGCAGAGCGTCTGCCCGCCGGAGCTGCTCGGCCGGATGAACGCCACCATGCGCTTCCTGGTGTGGGGCACCCTGCCGATCGGCGCGCTGATCGGCGGTCTGGTCGCCGACGCGGCCGGGCCGCGCACCGCGCTCTGGCTCTGCGCCGTCGGCTTCCTGCTGGTGCCGCTGCCGCTGCTGCTCTCCCCGCTGCGGCGGATGCGCGAGCTGCCGGCGGCCCCCGACCGTACGGCCGGGCAGGACGAGGGTGCGGGCGCCGAGGACACCGCCGACGAGGAGAGCGCCGTGAGCCCCGGCGCGTCCTGACCGGCCCGCCCGCCCGTAGCTCCCACCCGATCCCCGCCCCTGCTTCCCGCCCTCCTCCCCGCACCCGATCCCCGCACCACCGGGCCTCAGCAAGGCCCGGCCGATCCCCTGACCGATCCCCGACCCGAGCCGCGACCGGAAACCGGAGACCGTTCCCGTGCACGCCAGCATCACCGCCGCCTACCTCGCCCGGTACCGCTCCGCCGCCGCCGAATCCCCGGTGGAGCTGCTCCCGCTGACCGGCGCCCAGCGGCGCTTCCTGATCACCCGCCGGCTCACGCCGCAGAGCCGCACCGATGTCGTCCCGCTGTTCTTCGCCTACCCGCGCGGCACCCTCGACCTGGGCCGGCTGGCCCGTGCCGCGGCCGCGGTGGCCGCCCACCACCCGGCGCTGTGCGGCGGATTCGCGACCGTGCGCGGCACACCCGTGCTGCGCACCGGCGGGCCCTCGGCCGAGGCCGCCCGGATCGCCGTCGCCCCCGGCGGCGCCGCCCGGGCCGCGCTGCGCGAGGCCCTGCTGGACTGGCCCGCCGACGGACCCGCGCTGCGCCTGCTGGTGGCCGCGGACCCGGACGGGGACGAGGAACTGCTCGCCGTCGCACTGGACCACGCTGCCTGCGACGAGCAGTCGCTCGGCGTGCTGACCGCCGAACTGAGCGCCGCGTACGAGCAGGACGAGCCGCCGGCGGACGGGCCCGCCCCCCGGGCGCTGGCCGACTACCGGCAGGCCGTCGAACTGCAGCTCGCCGCCGAGGACACCGCCGGCGGCCCGGCCGCCCAGGCTCACTGGGGCCGCCGGCTGGGCGGTCTGACCGGGGCGGGCGGCGGCACGGCGACGTCCACCGGCATGCTCACCGAGCGGCTGCCCGCCGCCGAGGGCGCCGCCCGCGGCGCCGTCTTCCCGTCCCTGCTGGACGCGGTCGGCTCGGCTCTGCACCGGCTGCACCGGGCAGCGGGAACCGCCCGGCCGGATACCGGTGGAGCGCCGCTCGCGCTCGGCTATCCGTGGGGCGGACGGCCGGCGGACGCACCCGCGGCGCTCGGCTGCTTCCTCAACACCCTGGTGCACCCGGCGACTTCGGGCCCGGCCGCGGACCTGGACGCCCTCGCGGACGCCTGGTGGGACGACCTCGACCACGCCGGCACCCCCTTCGACGAGGTGGTCCGCGCAGCCCGCACCGCCGGGGCCCCGTGGTCGGGAGCCCTGGACGCCCTGCTCACCATGGAGGACCTGCACCGCCGCCCACCGCTGGTGCTCGGCGGCGTCCCCGGCCGGGAGATCCACCTGGACGGGCGCCCGCTCGCCGCACCGCTGGCCGTCTCCGCCTCGCACGGCGACGACCTGCTGATCCGCCTGGCCTGGGACCGCGACCGCTTCCCCGAGGCCGACGCCAGGGCCGCCTTCGGTGAACTGCTCGCCGTGCTGCGACACCACCTGCACACCCGGCCGATCCCGGCCCCGCAGGCCTGACCACGCCCACCAGGCCGAGCCCACCGGACCGAACTCACCTGGCCGAGCTCACCTGACCGCGCGCCCGCATGCCCCACCCGCGGGCCCCGAACCGCCACGACCGATCCGTCACGACGAATCCACCACACCCGTCCACGCGCGTCCGACACGCCGCCCGACGGGACCTCCGGGCCCGGCCGCACCTCACCCCGGTGCGGCCCGGCCCGCCGGCCGGCGCGGGAACACCCCACGCCCGCTCCCGGCCACAGCAGTGCCGACAAGCCCACCACACAAGGGAATCGACCATGTTCGCACTCTCTCCCTCGCAGGAGATCGTCTGGCTGCACGAGCAGATGCTGCCGGGCAGCCGCGCCTACAACTTCACCGCCGTCCTCGACCTGTGGGGCACCCTCGACCGGGACGCGCTGCACGCCGGCCTGGCCGCCGTGCTGGCCCACCACCCCGGCCTGCGGCTGGAGTTGGTGCCCAGGTCGGAGGGGCTGCCCGGCCAGCGGGTCGCCGACGGCTGCGAACCGGAGCTGCGCCACAGCGACTTCGCCGCCGAGCCGGACCCGGAGGCCGCCTTCCGCCGGCTGCTCGCCGCCGAGGCCGAGGAGCCACTGGACACCGAGCGCGCGCCGGTGCTGCGCTGGCACCTGGTCCGGCTCGGCGAGGACCACCACCGGCTGATCCACGTCGAGCACCACCTCGTCCACGACGGTCACTCCTTCGCGATCCTGCTGCGCGACCTGTTCACCGTCTACCGCGCCACCGTCCTCGGCGAGCCGTACGAGCTGCCCACCGCCCCCTCGTACGAGGACCACGCCCGCACCGCCGCCGACCTCCCCCGGGAGCGCGCACTCGACTTCTGGAGCAAGGAGCTGGCCGACGCGCCGCGCGAGGTCACCCTGCCCGGGCTGGCCCGTCCGGGCGCCGAACGGCGCCACCGCGGCGGCCAGTTGCGCCAGTCGATCGGCGCCGACCTGGCCGAGCGGCTGCGCGAGCGCAGCAAGGCGGACGGCCACACCCCGTTCAGTACCCTGCTCGCCCTGTTCGCCGAGCTGCTGCGCCGGCACAGCGGCCACCGCGAGCTGGTGGTCGGCACCGCCGTCGGCAACCGCCCGGAGGGCTTCGAGGGCACCGTCGGCATGTTCGTCAACACCGTGCCGCTGCGCCTGCGGCTCGATCCGACGGCCCCCGGCACCGAGGCCGTGGACGAGGTGACCGACGTCCTGCTGCGCGCCCTGCCGTACCAGGACCTGCCGGTCCAGGAGCTGACCCGCCGGCTCGGACTGCACACCACCGGCGCCGACAACCCGCTGTTCAACGTGATGTTCAGCGCGCACGACGCGGCGCTGCCCGACGTCCAGGCGCCCGGGCTGGAGGTCTCGCTGTACGAGGGCTTCAACACCGGCACCACCCGATTCGACCTCGACCTGGTGCTGCTGCCCGACGACCGCCGGGTGGTCGGCGAGAAGCACGGCGCCGCCGGGATGACCCTGGTCTGGGACTACGACGCCGACCTCTTCCGCGAGTCCGAGGCGGTGCTGCTGTCCGAGCGGCTGCTGGAGCTGCTGCGCTGCTACCTGGACCGCCCGCAGGTGCCGATCGCCGACCTGGCCCCCGCGCCCGAGGCGGCGCAGGCCGCCGCGGTCGCCCCGGCCACTCCGGCCACCCCGGCCACTCCGGCCGCACTGGACCCGGCCGCCGCCCACGACCCGACCGCGCTGGCCCTGCTGGCCGGCACCGAGCGGATCGGCTACGGCGAACTCGACCGCCGGGTCACCGAGTTGGTCGAGCGGCTGCGCGTCGCCGGAGTCGTCCCCGGGCAGCCGGTGGCCACCGTGCTGCCGCGCGGCGCCGACAGCGTGGTCGCCCTGCTCGCCTGCCTGCGGTACGGAGCCGTGTACGCGCCGCTGTCCACCGAGGACCCGGCCGCCCGGCTCGGGCTGCTGCTGGAGCGGCTGAGCCCGGCGCTCGTCCTCGCCACCCGGCAGAGCGCGCTGGCGCTGCCCGCCGAGGGTGTCACCCCGGCCCTGCTGGACGGCCCCGCCTTCCCGAAGGCCGAGCCCGCCGCCGTGCTCGACGGCGCGGCCTACGTGATCCACACCTCCGGCTCCACCGGCGTGCCCAAGCCCGTCCTGGTCGGCCGCGAGGCCCTCGCCGGGTACGTCACCACGATCGCCGACCGCTACCGGCTCACCTCCACCGACCGGGTGCTGCTGTTCGCCCGGCCGTCCTTCGACGTGGCCCTGGAGGAGGTGCTGCCCGCCCTCGCGGTCGGCGCGGCCCTCGTCGTGCCGCAGCGCGAGGTGCCCACCGGGCCCGAGCTGGTGGCCGTGCTGGCCGCCCGCGGCGTCACCGTCGCCAACCTGCCCACCAGCTACCTGCTCGCCGTCCGCGAGGACCTGGGCGAGGCGCTGCGCGACGGCCGCTGGGCGCCCCGCCTGCTGGTGCTCGGCGGCGAGCGGCTGCCCGCCCGGGCGCTGGCCGGCCTGACCGAGGCCACCACCGTGCTGAACGCATACGGCGTCACCGAGGCCACCGTCACCTCCACCGTGTACGAGGTGACCGCCGCCGACGTCGCGGAGGACGGCGAGATCCCGCTCGGCGCCGAACTCGACGGGGTCCGCATCCACGTCCTGGACGACACCCTGCGCCCGCTCGCCCCCGGCTGCGTCGGGGAACTCGCCGTCGGCGGGCCCCTGTTGGCCGAGGGCTACCTGGGGCTCCCGGAGCCCACCGCGGCCCGCTTCACCACCGTCCCCGCGCTCGGTGACGCCCGCGTCTACCGCACCGGCGACCGCGGTTACCGCGACCTGGACGGGCGGCTGCGCTTCCTCGGCCGCGCCGACAACCAGGTCAAGCTGCGCGGCCACCGGATCGAGCTGGAGGAGATCGAGGCCGCCGCCTCCGCCGAACTCGGCGGCCGCTCCTGTGCGGTACTGCTGAACACCGACCCGCAGACCGGCCCGCGCCTGGTCGGCTTCCTGGAGGGTGCCGACCGCCCCGACCAGGCCGCCCTGCACGAGGCGCTCGCCCGCCGGCTGCCCGGCGGACTCGTCCCGGCGAGCTGGACGGCCGTCGCCGCGATGCCGACCCTGCCCGGCGGCAAGCCCGACCGCGTCGCCCTCGCCCGCCTGGTGGCCGATGCCCCGGAGGCGGAGGAGAGCGAGCCGAGCGAGTTCACCGACCCCGGCCAGCGGCTGATCGCCGCCGCCTGGCGCGAGGTGCTCGGCCACGACCGCTTCACCGCGGACTCGCACTTCTTCGAGGTCGGCGGCCACTCGCTGCTCGCCGCCCAGCTGGCCGCGTTCCTGGAGCCGCACCTCGGCAGCCGGCCGCCGCTGCGCACCCTGTTCCGCCACGCCGTGCTGGCCGACCAGGCCCGCGCCCTCACCTCCGGTGGTGCCAAGTGACGTCTCCCTCCGCCGTCCTGGAGTCCGGCCACCGCGAACTCGTCGAGGCCTTCGAGAGCTTCGTGCGCCGCGAACTCGTCCCGCTGGCCGCCGAGTTGCCCGAGACCGCCGACCAGGTCCCGGCCGACCTGCGGACCTACGTCCGCAAGCGCTCCGCCGCCCTGGGCTTCTACGCGGGCGACTACCCCGAGGAACTCGGCGGCGCCGACATGCCGTTCACCGCCGTCGTCCTGCTGCACCACGCCGCCGGGCGCAGCGGCTGCGTGCTCGCCCCGTACGCGCTGGCCGGCTCCGACGGGCCCAGCCCGCTGCTGCGGCACGGCACCCCCGAGCAGGTCGAGCGCCACCTCGTCCCGCTGGTGCGCGGCGAGCAGACCCGCTGCCTCGCCCTCACCGAACCGCACGCCGGCTCCGACGCGTTCCACCTCACCACCACCGCCGTGCGCACCGGCGACGACTGGGTGCTGAACGGCCGCAAGACCTTCGTCAGCAACGCCGAGCACGCAGGGATCGCGCTGGTCGTCGCCGCCACCGACCTCGGCGACGGGGCCGGCCCCACGGCCGGCGCCACCGCCTTCGTGCTGCCGATGGACCAGCCCGGGCTGCGGATCGGCCAGCGCTACGAGGGGATGTCCGGCGAGCCGCTGTTCGAGCTGCTGCTGGACGGGGTCACCGTCGGCCCGGAGGCCGTGATCGGCGGCGAGGAGGGCGTCGGCGCGGCCACTGCCCTTGCCATCGACAGCCTCTCGCGCGGCCGCCTGGTGGTCGCCGCGATGTGCAACGGGATCGCCGAGCACGCGCTGCGGATCGGCGTCGAGTACGCCAGGGACCGCCGGGCCTTCGGCCGGGTGATCGGCGAGTACCAGCACGTCCAGGAGCACCTGGTCGCCACCCGGGCCGAGGTCGAGGCCTCCAAGCTGCTCACCCTCGCCTGCGCCCGGCTGGTCGACGAGGGCACCGAGTCGCCCGAGAACGCGGCGCTCGCCAAGCTCACCGCCTCCGAGACCGCCGTGCGCGCCGTGGACCGCTCGCTCCAGGTGCACGGAGCCACCGGCTGGGTGCGCGGGCACCCGCTGGAGTTCCTGTACCGCTACGTCCGGATGACCACGATCATCGAGGGGACCTCGGAGGTCCAGAAGGTGATCATCGCCCGTTCCATGGGCCTGAACTGACGCTGCGTCACCTTTCTGGATTCTGGAGATGATGATGGAACACCTCGACACGGACGCCCGGAGCACGGACGCCCGGAGCACGGACGTCCGGATCGCGGACGCCGCGAACACGGACGTCCGGACCACGGACGCCCCGAGCATCGGCTACGGCCGTCCGCACCAGGACGGCGCGGTGCTCGACCTGTTCACCACCTGGGTGCGCCGCACTCCCGACGCCCCCGCCCTGATCGACGGCGAGCAGGTCCACAGCTACGCCGAACTCGACCGCCTCGCCGACTCCGTGGCCGAGGCCCTGCGCGGCAAGGTCGGCCCGGGCGACCTGCTCGGCGTCTGCCTCGGCCACTCGGTCTCGCTGGTCGCCGTCACCCTGGCCGCCGCCAAGCTCGGCGCCGTCCACCTGCCGCTCGGCCCGCGCCCCGGCGAGCGCCGGCTGCGCGCCGTCGCCGAGCAGCTGCGCCCGGCCTGCCTGGTCGGCGAGCCGGACCTGCTGCCGCCCGGCGGCGAGCGGCTGCCGCTGGACCTGCCCACCGCCGGTGTGGTGGCCGCCCTGACCTCCGGCGAGCAGGTGCGCGTCCCGGCCGGCACCCACTACGCGGTGCTCACCTCCGGCTCCACCGGCACCCCCAAGGCCGTCGCCGTCACCGAGCCCGCGCTCGGCGCGCTGCTGCAGTGGTACCGCGAACTGACCGGCCTCGGCCCGGGGGAGCGGCACAGCCTGCTGATCGGCGTCGCCTTCGACCCGCACGTGCAGGAGCTGTGGGCCGGCCTCACCTCCGGCGCGGCCCTGGTCGTCGCCCCCGAGGCGGTCCGCTGGGACACCGGCGCGCTCACCGACTGGTGGCGTGAAGCCGGCGTGACCGCGTCCATCCTGCCCACCCCGCTGGCCGAGCCGGTCCTCGGCCGGCCCTGGCCCGCCGGGCTGGCGCTGCGCCACCTGGTGATCGGCGGCGACCGGCTGCGCCGCACCCCCGGGCCCGACGTCACCGCGACCGTCCACAACGCGTACGGCCCCGCCGAAGCCACCGTCACCACCACCGTCCACACCATGGCCCCCGGCGGCGACCACGGCGCCGGCGCCCCGCCGATCGGCCTGCCGATCGACGGCGTCGTCCTCCTGGTCACCGACGAGGACGGCCGCCCGGTTCCGCGCGGTACGGCCGGCGAGCTGCGGATCGGCGGCCGGGGCCTGGCCGCCGGGTACCTCGACCCCGAGCTGACCGCCCGCCGCTTCGTCGACGCCCCCGCCGGCGTGACGGGTACCGACCGGGTCTACCGCACCGGCGACCGGGTGGTCATGCGGCCGGACGGAGTGCTGGAGTTCCACGGCCGCCTCGACGACCAGGTCAAGGTCAGCGGGGTGCGGATCGAACCCGCCGAGGTCGAGGCCGCGTTCGAACGCGACCCGCAGGTGCACCGGGCGGTGGTCGCCGCCGAACAGGCGCCGACCGGCGGGGCCCGGCTGCTCGCCTTCGTCCGGGCCGAGGCGGGCGCCGACCCCGCGGCGCTGCTCGACGCCGTCCGCCCGTGGCTGCCCGAGCAGGCCGTCCCCGCTGTCGTCCGGCTGGTGGAGCGCTTCCCGCTGGACGCCAACGGCAAGGTGGACCGCCAGGCCCTGCTGGCCGACGCGGCGGCCGCCGAGCCGCAGGAGGAGGCGCTGGCGGACGAGGGCGGCACCCCGGTCGAGCGCACCGTGCTGAAGCTCTGCCGCGAGCTGATCGGCCGCGCCGACCTCGGTCTGAACGACAACTTCCTGGCGTCGGGCGGCAATTCGCTCGCCGCGGCGAGACTGCTGGAGGCCCTGGAGAACGAGTACGGCGTACGGCTGCGCGCCCCCCTGGTGCTGCGCCAGCCCGACCTGCGGGCCGTCGCCCGGCTGGTCGAGGAGCGGGTGGCCGATTCGGCCGCGACCGCCTGACCCCGCCCGAACCTCCTCAGCAGGGCGCCCCGGCCCACCCGGCCGGGGCGCCCGGAAGGGAACCACCCATGACCACCAGGACCACCGCGAGCCCCGCACACCCCGCGACCACCGGGAACCCCGCGAGCTCGGCGAGCTCCGCGGCCCCGTTCGACCGGTCCGCCGAGACCCCGCCCGTGCGGCCCACCCTGCCCACCCTCATCGCCCGTCAGGCCGAGCGTCGACCCGACGCCCTCGCCGTGACCGACGGATCCACCGTCCTCACCTACCGCGAACTCGTCGACGCGGCAGGCCGGTTGGCCGCCGTCCTGGCGGCCCGGGGAATCGGCCCCGGCAGCGCCGTCGCCCTGCTGTGCGCCCGCTCGACCCGGTTCGTCGTCGCCCAGCTCGCCGCCTGGCGGGCCGGGGCCCTGGTCGTCCCGATCGACCCGGCCTACCCGCGCCCGCGGATCGCCGAAATGATCGCCGACGCGGACGTCCGGCTCGTCCTCGGCGACAAGGGGCTGCTCGCCGAGGCCGGGCTCCCCGAGGAGCGCGCCCTGGTGCTGACCGAGCGCGGCACCGAGGCCGGCGACAGCACGGCGCCCGACGCCGCCGACCCGGCCGTGCCCGCCCTGCTCTTCTACACCTCCGGCTCCACCGGCCGCCCCAAAGGCGTCCTCGTCCCGCACAGTGCCGTCGCCGACCTGGCCACCGCCGAGGAATCGATCGTCCTCGGCCCCCGCGACCGGGTGCTCTTCCACTCCACCGTCTCCTTCGACGCCGCCACCTTCGAACTGTGGGCCCCGCTCGCCCGCGGCGCCGCCGTGGCCGTCTCCCCGAGCGAGCGGCCCAGCGCCGAGGACCTGGTCCGCGACGTCGAGAGCTTCGGCGTCACCACGGTCTTCCTCACCACGGCGCTCTTCCACCACCTCGCGGCACGGCGGTCCCGGGTCTTCGGCGTGCTGCGCACCCTGCTCGTCGGCGGCGAGGCGATCTCCTCCGAGCACGCGGGCGCCGTGCTGCGGGCCTTCCCGTGGCTCGAACTGGTCAACGTGTACGGGCCGACGGAGGCCACCACCTTCACCACCCTGCACCCGGTCACCCGGGCGGACTGCGCCGGCTCCGTGCCGATCGGCCGGGCCTTCGGCGGCGCCCGGGCGCACGTCCTGGACGAGCGGTTCGCGCCGGTGGATCCGGGCACCGTCGGCGAACTGTGGATCGCCGGCGACCGGCTGGCCCTCGGCTACCTCGATCGGCCGGAGCTGACCGCCGATCGCTTCCGCGAACTGCCCGGCATCGGGCGTGCCTATCGCAGCGGCGACCGGGTCGCCCAACGGCCGGACGGCGCCCTGGAGTTCCACGGGCGTACCGACGACCAGGTCAAGGTGCGCGGCTTCCGGATCGAACCCGGCGAGGTCGAGCACGCGCTGCTCCAGCTGCCCGAGATCGCCGAGGCGGCGGTCGTGGTCCGCCGGGCCGGGCAGGCCGATGCCGCGCTCACCGCCTGCCTGGTGTTCGCCGAGGGCGCCCGCCCGGCCGTCGAGGCGCTGCGGGCCCGGCTGGCCGAGCGGTTGCCCGCCCACCTGGTGCCCACCGCCTGGACGGTGCTCGCCGCGCTGCCGCTGACCGGCAGCGGAAAGGTGGACCGGCGGGCGCTGGCCGCCGACGAACCGGCCGAGGCAAGGCCGTCCGCCGACGGGCAGGCCGAGCCGCGGCCGTCCGCGGACGCCGGGCTCGGCCCGATCGAGCAGGTCGTCGCCGAGGCGTGGAGCCGTGCCCTGGAACGCCCGATCACCGACCCGTCCGCCGACTTCCTCGCCGAGGGCGGGCACTCGCTGCTCGCCATGTGGGTGGTGGACGACCTGCGCGAGGACCTCGGGGCCGAGCTGTCGCTCGCCGACTTCCTCGACCACCCGACCGTCGCCGCCCAGGCCGAGCTGCTGGAGCGCGCCCTGCGAGCCGCCGACGACACCCCCGGAGCCGACCGATGAGCACCGTCGACCAGACCGACCTGCTGCGCCGCGCCCGCAACCGCCGCGCCGCCGTTACCGGCGCGACCGTTGCGGCCGCCACCGCCACCGCCGCTGCCGTCACGCCCGCGCCGGAGGCCCGCCCCGCCGAGGCCACCGGCCCCGCGCCGCTCTCGCACGCCCAGCAGCGCATGTGGCTGATGGACCACCTCGGCCAGGGCGGAGCGCTCTACAACGTGCCGCTCGCCACCCGGCTGCGCGGTCCGCTCGACCGGGCGGCCCTCGCCACCGCGCTCACCGGCCTGACCGAACGGCACGCCGTCCTGCGGACCGGCTACCCGCGCCGGGGTGACCAGCCGTACCAGCGGATCGACCCGGTCGCGCCGGTGCCGCTGCCCGTGCTGGACGCCACCGGCCCGGAGCAGCTCGCCGCCGAGGCCGCCCGCCCGTTCGACCTCGCCACCGGCCCGGTGCTGCGTGCCGTGCTGCTGCGGCACGGGCCCGAGGACCACACGCTGCTGCTGACCGTCCATCACATCGCCGTGGACGGCGGCTCGCTGCCCTTCCTCGCGTCGGAACTCGGCGCCCTTTACCGCGCGGCGCGGGACGGCGTTCCGAGCCAACTCCCGCCACCGGCCCCCTCGTACGCGGACTACGCCCGCCAGGAGCGCGCCCGGGAGGCCGAACTGACGGCCGCCGCCGACATCCTTGCGGCCGGCCTGTCCGGTGCCCGGCCGCTGTCGCTGCTGCGGCCCGTGCCACCCGGCGCCCGCGAGCGCCGCGCCGTCCTGCACGCGGCGCCGTTGGACCCGGCTGTCATGGCGGGGCTGCGCGGCCTCGGCGGCCGGCGCGGCGCCACGCTGTTCACCGTCGTGCTGGCCGCCGCGTTCGCCGCGCTGCGCACCGCTTCGGGGCAGGGCGACCTGGTCCTCGGCTGCGCGAGCGGCCACCGCGCCCGGCCCGAGTTCCGCCGGACCGTCGGCCTCGCGGTCAACACCCTGGCCGTGCGCGCGAATCCGTCCGGAGACGCATCGTTCGCCGAGCTGCTCGCTCTGGTCCGCACCGCCCTGCTCGACGCCCAGCAGCACCACGAGGTGCCGTTCGACCTCGTGGTCGAACGGCTCGGCGCGGCCTCGCGCGGCGTGGACGGCACCCCGCTGCTCTCGGTCAGTTGCGACCTGGTCCAGGCCGTCGAACCGCTGGCGCTGCCGGGCCTCGAAGCCGAGAACGTCGATCTCGACCTGGGGCTGGCCAAGTTCGGTCTCGCCCTGCTCGTGGAGGACGGCCCGCGGCCGCGCGTTCTGGTCCAGCACGACCGGGACGCGGTGGACGGGACCGTCGCCGCCCGGCTCGCCGACGCCTTCGCCGCGGTGCTCACTGCGGTGGCCGGCGACCCGGACCTGCCGCTGTCCGCACTGCCCGGCGAGCGGCTGGCCGCCGCCGAACACCCGGTGGTGGCAGCCCTGTCCGCCGAGCCGACGGTGGCCGAGGCGGCCGTGGTCGAGAACCCCGACGGCCCGCCGCTCGCCTACGCGGTGGTGCGCGGGCCGGTCACGCCGAGCGGCAGCGCCCTGCGGGCCGCCCTGCGCGGGCGCCTGCCGGCCGCCGAACTGCCGCTCGCGGTCACCCTGGTGGACCGGCTGCCCCGGCACCCCGACGGCACCCTGGACCGCGACCGGCTGCCCGGCGCCGCCCCGCACGCCCAAGGCCCGCTGGCGGAAGGAACGTTGGCGGAAGGCCCGCTGGACGTCGTGCGGCAGGCCTACGGTGAGCTCCTGGGCGCGACCCCGCCCGCCGACGGCGACTTCTTCGCCCTCGGCGGTCACTCCCTGGTCGCCGTCCAGCTCGCCGAACGTCTGCGCACCCGCACCGGGCTGCCGCTCACCGGCCTCGACATCCTGGAGCGGCGTACCCCGCGCGCCCTCGCCGCCCTGCTCGCCACCCGCGCGGAGGAACGCCGCGCCGCCCTCGCCCAGGCCGGCGCCCGACCGCAGCACACCGGCGCCCGACCGCAGCACACCGGGGCCCGAGCGCGGACCGCCGGCGCCCGCACCGGCACCGTCCTGCTCACCGGCGCCACCGGAGGGGTCGGCGCGGCCGTGCTCCAGGAGCTGATCGCCCAGGGGCGGCCGGTCCGGGTCCTGGTCCGGCCGGAGTCCGCGCACCTGCCCGCGCTGACCGGCGCCGAGGTGGCGGAAGGCGACCTCGGCGACCTCGACAGCCTGCGCCGGGCCGTCGAGGGCGTCGACGCCGTCATCCACTCCGCCTGCACCTTCACCGACCACGCCACCGACCTCGCCGCGATGCGCGCCCTGGTCGACGGCTGGCGGGGCGGCCCGTTCGTCTTCGTCAGCAGCATCGACGCGTACGGCCGCCCGGCGGGCACCGAGGTCCCCGAGGGCGGCCGCAGCGGAGCGCCCGTCACCCCGTACGGGCAGGCCAAACTGGACTGCGAGCGGATCCTCTTCGAGGCCGCTGCCGGCCGTGGCCGGGCCACCGCCGTCCGCGCCCCGATCGTCTGGGGCCCGCACCACCGTCTGCGCGACCAGCTCCGCTGGGGCGCCACCGGCCCGCTCTACCAGGCCGCCCTGGCCGGCCGCCCGATCGGCCTGCCGGACTCGCAGGAGTGGCACGGAGCCTCCTGGGTGCACGCCGCCGCCCTGGCCCGAGCCCTCACCGCCTGCCTCACCCCGGACCACCCCGCCGCCGGCCGGGTCGTCAACGCGGTGAGCGGACACCTCTCCTGGGCCGACTTCACCGCCGAGCTGGTCCGCCTGCTCGGCTCCGACAGCCCGATCACCGCCACCCCCGACGCCGACGAGGAACTCCGCCGCCCCTGGCACTACCGGGCGGACCTCCTGGCCGACGTCCTCGCCCCCGAACCCGGCGAGGACTGGCGCAGCGTCCTGGCGGCCATGGTCCGCTGACGCCCCGGCCGGGGGCGGAGGAGTCCGGCTGCCGGACTCCTCCGCCCCCGGCTACCGCAGGTGCCGCAGGCGGGAGGCCGAGATGTTGCGGGTGCGCCGGGTCCGGCCGCGGTCGGCCAGGATGTCCAGGACGGCCGGGGCCGACGACTCCTCGGCGAGGCGACCCTGGAGCCAGTTCTCCGCCGCGAGCAGCTGCGACTCCTCCCACGGCTCGCCCAAGGTGATCGTCCGCAGCAGCGCCCAGTCCCGCAGCCGCCGGGTGGCGTAGGGGTCGGCCGCCACGACGGTGGCCAGCTCCCGGTGCCAGGCCGGGAAGCCCGGTTCCGTCAGCAGTTCCGCCGCGCGCCGGTTCAGGTACTCGCAGACCGCGCAACTCGCCATCGAGGGCTCGGGGTCGGTCAGCACCCGGGCCGCGAGGTCGGCCGCTTCCTCGGGTGCCACCTCCGCGAACGCCCGGCGGTACCGGGCGAACCGTACGTGCTCGTCCGGCTCGAAGTCCTCGAAGTCCTCGAAGCCTTCCGTACCGGCCGCTGCTGTCTCGGTCACCGAGGTGTTCCTCTTCCCTCTTCCTCGTCCGTCTCTTCCGCCCTGTCGTGGCCGCGGGACCCGTGGCCACCACACCCGACCGATCCTCGCACGGCTCCCGTCCGGCCCCTCCGCCCACTCCTCGGCGGCGCCGTGCGCCGATCGGCACCGGGAGCTCAGCCGATGGTCACCACCCGGGCCCACTCCGGTGGGGCGTCCGGCCGGTACTCCGGGTCGTTCTCGCTGTACCGGACCGGCCTGGGGAAGAGGCCGACCACCGTGCGGCAGGACGGGGCGGCGGAGGGCCACGGGGTCTGGCCGTCGGTCAGGACCACCACCACGTCCGGGCGGGGACGGCCGCGCAGGGCCGTCCTGAAGCCGGTGCGCAGATCGGTTCCGCCACCGCCGACCAGCGGGATGCCCTCGGTCCGGCAGAGCTGGTGGACGGCCTGAGGGGCCGCGTCGCAGGGGACCACGGTGACCTGGTCGCGACGGCCGCCGACGGCCCGGCCGATCGCCGTGACCTCCACCAGTGCGCTGCCCAGCTCGTCGTCCGAGACCGAGCCGGAGGTGTCGATGATCACCGAGACCCGCGGTGGGCGCCGCCGCAGGCTCGGCAGCAGCACGCCCGGCACCCCGGCCGAGCGGCGGGCGGGGCGGCCGTAGCTGTAGTCCTCGCCCGCGCCGGGGCCCGAGACCGCCGAGCGCACCGCCGCGCCCAGCAACTGCCGCCACGGCTGCGGCGGGTGGAACGCCTCCTCGGCCCAGCGCTTCCAGCCCGCCGGGGCGTTGCCGGGGCGGGCCCGGATGCCCTCGGCGACCCGGAAGCGGACGGCGTCGCGCTCCTGGGCGGTCAGCCCGTGGGCGCCCTCGGGGCCGAGCTCCCAGGGGCGGTCCAGGCCGTCGGCGCCGCTGCCGCACTCCAGCCAGGCGGCCTGCAGGCTGCGCGGGTGGAAGTGGTACCGGCGCAGGTACTCCTCCATGAGCAGTCCGTCCGGCAGCAGCAGCATCCCCGGCCGGACGGCACCGGCCGGGCGGTCCAGGCCGTCCCCGTACACGTCGTCGTTGATCTCGCAGTCGGCGGCGATGTTCACCCGCAGCCGTGCGGCCGGGCCCTCCAGGCCGAGCTCCCGGGCGATCCGGTCGCCGCGCCCGTGGTGGTCGCGCAGCAGGTGGGAGACCTCGTGCACCCAGACGCCGGCCAGCTGTTCGACGGGTGTGCGGGCGACGAAGGCCGGCGAGGCGTAGCAGCGCCAGTGCCGGTCCACGGCCATGGTCGGCACCTGTCGGGACTCCACCAGGTGGAGCGCGAACAGCGCCGTCGCCAGGTACGGCCGGACCCGCGCGGCGTGCAGCCGGGCGGCGTACAGCTTCTCGACGTCCAGCTTCTCGACGCCCAGCGGCGCGGACGTTGCGTTCGTCGGCGCGGTGTTCGGCGCGGTGTTCGGCGCCGCGCCCGCCGGGCCGTTCATCGCCGTACCGTCCGAGACTTCCGGGCGCCGACGAGGTCGGCCCGGCGGGAGACCGCCAGCGCCGGGGCGAGCCGTTCGATCGCCGCCGGCACCTCCCAGTCCTCCCGGCGCAGCGAGGCCAGCGTGGTGGCCGGGACGACCAGCAGGTCCGGCGTGCCGGTCTCCAGCGCCCGGGCGAGCAGTGTCCAGGCCGCGTCCCAGCGTGCCCGGTCGGGCCGGGTGCGGACCGCCGCGACCACGGCGTCCAGCACCGCCTGGCGCAGGTCCCCGCGTTCGGGCAGCACCGCGGCGGCCGGGTCGGCGAGCAGGTCCTCCGGGTCCGGCAGGTCCATCCGGTCCATGTGCGCCATCAGCTCCAGCCCCGGACCGTCGCCGACGGCGCCGCGCACCAGCAGCGACAACACCTCCCGGGAGGAGCCGGCCGCGGTCGCGAAGGCGACCAGCCGCAGCGCCATGTCCCAGCTGCGCGGGGACGGCCAGGCACCGCCGCGCCGGGTCTCGGTGGTGGGCAGCCGGTGCACCAGCGCGGGGCGGGCGGCCAACAGGCCGCACACCGAGCGCCGGGCCAGCGCGACGGCCGCCGGCAGCGTCCGAGGGTCGAGCCGGGGCAGCGGGGCCACCGGCCAGACGCCGCCGAGGCCGCGCACCACCACCTCGTGGTCGTGAACCCACTGGAGGTGGACGAAGCGGTTGGCCAGCGGCGGGCTCAGCTCCCAGCCGTCGGCCGCCGAGGAGCGCGGGTTGGCGGCGGCCACGATCCGTACACCGGGCGGGAGTTGCAGTGCGCCGACGCGCCGTTCCAGGACCAGCCGGAGCAGTGCGGCCTGGACGGCGGGCGGCGCGGTGGACAGCTCGTCCAGGAACAGCAGCCCGCGCCCGGCCCGCACCAGACGCACCGCCCAGTCCGGCGGGGCCATCGGGACGCCCTGCTGCGCCGGGTCGTCGCCGACGATGGGCAGCCCGGAGAAGTCGGAGGGCTCGTGGACGCTGGCGATGACCGTGGTCAGCGGCAGTTCCAGGGCTTCGGCGAGCTGGGTGAGCGCGGCGGTCTTGCCGATTCCGGGCTCGCCCCAGAGCAGGACGGGCAGGTCGGCGGCGACGGCCAGGGTGAGTGCCTCCAGCTGGGCGTCGGCGCGCGGTTCGGTGGCGGTGTCGGCCAGCAGGTCGAGCAGCCGGCGGGCGACGTCGAGGCTGGTGACGTCGGGGTCGGCGGCGAAGGGGTCGGCGACGTCGGGGCTGGTGATGTCGACGAAGGTGGCATCGACGCCGGCGGCATCGACCCCGGCGAGGTCGAGGTGGGCGGTTTCGGGCGTGCGGATGGGCATGGGTGGGCACCTCCTGGTGCGGATGGGGTTTCGGGTGCAGGGGGCCGGCCGCCGGGGCGCCGGCGTCAGCGCAGGGAGGCCAGGCGCGGGTGGGCCCGGAACGAGCCGTGGCGCGGCCGCGGCCGGTGGGCGGCGTGCTTCGGGCGCCAGCTCTGGTGGACGCGCGGCAACGGGTAGTTGATGAACTCGGGCCCGGTCAGGCCCTCGCGGTAGAGGCCGTAGGCGATCCGTCGTTCGGCGGCCGCCGCCAGTTCGTCCCGCAGCGGCCCCTCGCGCAGCACCGCCTCCGGGCCGAGCAGGGCCTCGACCGCGGCCAGCGCCCCGGCCATGTCGCCGTGGTCCAACCGTTCGCGCACACCGGCCAGTTGGTGGGGCCTTCGGTGCGCCAGGTCGATCTCCCGCAGGCAGGGCAGCGGGGGTCCGGACAGGCCGGTCAGCAGTTCCTCGCGGCGCAGCTCCGCCGGGTCGTGGTCGAGCGCGGCGAGCACTCCGTCGACCAGCCCGATCCGGTGCCGCGCACCTCGGCAGTCCACCACCCGCTCGGCCGGGGGCGGGGCGCCGGTCCGCGGGGACGGGCCGGGCACGTACCCGGGGGCCAGCGCGGCCGCGACCAGTGGATGCAGCCGGTCGGCCTCGATCGCACCGCTGCGGAGCAGGTCGAGGTCGGGCGGCACCCAGGTCGCGGCGTCGGGCAGCAGCGGGAGCCCCGAGGTGTCCCCGGTGGGCTCCGCCGTCGAACCGTCCGGCCGGAGCAGCAGCCGTCGCCGACGTCCGAGCCGCACCACGACGGGCCCGGCGGGGAGCCCGTCGGCGCGCAGCAGCAGCTCGGCCTCGGCGGCCCAGCGGTCGACGGCACAGCGCAGCGACGGATCGCCGACGTCCTCGCCCGGAAGGCTGGTCGGCGGATTGCCCGAACCGGACCGGACGGCCAGCTCCGCGCTGCGCCCGGCGTCCCAGAGGTGCCGGTGCAGGTCGTAGCGGAACCGGCGACTGGGGCGCGGATGCGGGTGCGGCGACCGGGCGTCGTTCCCGAAGCCGTCCCAGAGCTCCAGGCCGACCCGCTGTCCGTACTCCGCCCAGCCGGGCGGTGTACGGACCACCAGGAAGACCGGAGGCTCGCCCGGGTAGCGGGCCAGTGGCACGGTGAGCCCGGGCCGCAGCAGCCCGTCGGGGGCGGACCTCGGCAGGTGCCAGCGCAGCAACTCCGGTGCCAGGCAGCGGAGATCGGCCCGCACCCGGTCGGCGAGCTCCCGGCCGTGGACGCGGGCGACGTCCCGCAGGCGGAAGTCGACCTCGACGTTGGCCGCGGCGCAGGCCCCGGCCCAGTCGCCGGCCAGGCGGCGGGAGGTGGCGGTTTCGATCATGGAGGGCGGCACGGCGTACTCGCGTACGCGCCGCCAGAAGGAGAGTCGGGAGTCGTTCCCGTGCGCGGGGTGAGTGGGCATCAGCACTCACTCTTCGCGGACGGGACCCCCATTCTGTGATCAGCGGCCCCGTTCGCCGCGTTCCTGATCCGCCTGGGCGTGAGCCCGGACGCCGTGACGCTGATCGGTACCGCCGGTTCGGTGGCCGGTGCGCTGGTGTTC